>JBEEMY010000051.1:0-8584 GCA_041192415.1 Verrucomicrobiota bacterium
TGGAGCGGGTGAAGGGAATCGAACCCTCGTCTCAGCCTTGGGAAGGCCACATTCTACCATTGAACCACACCCGCCTACGCTGCGCTTCGGCGCGGCTAGCCCGCCGAATTTTTGAAGACGACACTTTTCTAACAGACTTCACCGCGCGTGGCAACTGTGACGTTCAAATGAACGCTTCCAACTGCCCGATGGCGGCGCGCAGGGCAACTTCGATTTCTGCACCGCGCGTGGCGAGATCAATTTTTCCGGCGCCGATTTCGCGCACATAAAAATTATCCAGTGCCGCGCCGCGTTCGGTCACGATGCGCGCGGCTGAGATGTCCAGCTTCAACTCGGCAAACGTCTGCGAGATGGCGTGCAGCAGGCCGAGCCGGTCTTCCGTTTCAATCTCGATGAGCGTGCGACCTTCGGAGGCTTCATTGTCGAAGCGGATTTGCGTCTCGATGCGTTCGCCGAAATACGCGGTGTAATGCGGCTGCTTGAACGTGCGCCGCGCGATGAGCTGGTGCAGGTTGATTTCCTCACCCGCCAAAACTTTTTCCAGCAGGTCTGAAAATTTTTCGCGCTGTTCTTTTTCCGCCAGCCCGCCGGTGCGGGCGTCGTTCACAAAAAAGGTGTCAATGGCCACGCCATCAGTGCGTGAGAAAATCTGCGCGCCGAGAATGTTCAGGCCGGAGGCGCTCAAGGCGCCAGCGATTTTGCCGAACAAACCCGCGCGATCCCAGGTGCAGACTTTGGCGAGGCTGTAGCCGCGGTCGCGCTCATCAATCCACGCGGTCGCCGGCACAAGCGCACGGTTGCCCTCGGCCACCAGGCGGTGCATGAAACGGTGCGACAACTCAAGGTCATCTTGAATTTGCGCGGCGGTGTGGATTTCAAAATACCGTTGCGGCAACGTGGCAAAATGCGCGTCCAGTTCCTCGTCCGTCACGCGGCTGGGCGTGAGCTCGCGGACGAGTTCGCGCAGTTCTTCACGCGCTTTCTCGTGCGCCTTGATGAATTCTGTGCCGCCGGCGAGCAACGTGGCGGAGCGGTTGTGCAGTTGCCAGAGAAGTGAATCTTTGAACCCGCTCCAGAGCTTGTCGCTCGTGCCTTGGGAGTCGGCAAAAGTGAGCAACAGGAGCAGGCTCAATTTTTCGGACGTGCCAACCTGCCGGGAAAATTCCCGGATGACTTCCGGGTCATCGAGATCGCGCCGCTGCGAGAGGACGGCCATGAGCAGGTGGTTCTCGACGAGAAATTTCACCATGTCGGTGGAGCTTTCATCGAGGTGCAGCCGCTTGGCCGCGCGCAATGCCAGCGTCGCGCCCACGTCGGCGTGCTTACCTTGCTCGTGCTTCGCCGCCTTGCCGATGTCGTGCAGCAACAGCGCGAGGTAAAGCAGGCCGGGGCGTTCTAGGCTTTGAAAAACCGGCTCGTAGTATTTGAACGGCGGCTCCTTGGCCTCCCAGATTTTATCCAACTGCTCGATGCAGACGAGGGTGTGTTCGTCCGCCGCGTATTGATGATAAAATTCGTGCTGCACGAGGCAGGTCATTTTGCCGAACTCGGGAATGTATTTGCCGAGCAGGTTCACCTCGTGCATCGCGCGCAACGCGGGGCCGACCTCGCCGCGTTTTTCGAGAATGGTCAGAAAGGTTTCGCGCACATGGGCGTCGGCGAGAAACTCGCGATCTACCAAGTGCGTCTGGCTGCGGATGAGCTGCGCGAGGTCGGGGTGCAACTGCAAATGCCGTTGCTGGGCATGGAGAAAAACGCGCATCAGCCGACGCGGTGAATCGCGGAAGATGCGGTTGTTCGCCGCGCGGATTTCGCCGTCCACAAAAACAAAGCCGTCCACCGGCTCCGGCAATTCGCGCGGTTTGCCGCCGGGCAGCAGGCTGCGGAGCTTGGTGATTTTGCTCGTCTGCGACGGCGAGAGCAGCGCCAGACGTTGCTCCAGCGTGCGTGTGGTGAGAAAAACATTTCTCATGTGCGTGTAGAGGTCGCGCATGAACTTCTCAATCCGCTGGCTCGGCGAGCGGTCGCCGTAGCCGAGATTGTGCGCGATGGACGGCTGGATGTTTTTCCCCAGCACATCCTGCGGACGGTTCGTGTGGTAGTGCATCTCGGTGCGCACGCGCAGAAGAAATTCATACGCCGCCTCCAACTGTTTGCGCTCCGCCGGGGTCAGAAATTCCCGCGCCTGCAAATCGGGCAGCGAACGCGTGCGGTATTTGAAGAAGGACATCCACAGCAAATTTTGAAAATCGCGCAAGCCACCGCAGCCGTTCTTGATGTTCGGCTCCTGCATACATGCGGAGTTGCCATGCTTGCTGCGGCGCGAGGCCTGATCTTCCAGACGCATGGCGATGTATTTTTCCTCGAACGCCACGACGCATTTCGCCACGACCGCCGTCTGGTATTTCTTGAACAGCGCTTCATCGCCAATGACTAGCCGCGACTCGATGAGCGAAGTCTTGGACTGCATATCGGTGTTGGCCACCTTCACGCAGTCGCTGATGTCGCGCACAGAATAGCCAACCTTCAGCCCGATGTCCCACAGCGGATACAGCACCCCGTCAATCAGCTTTGCCAGCTGCGGCAACGGCTTGCCAATCGTCACCTGGCCCTCGTGCAAAAACATGAAATCAATGTCGCTATGCGGATTTAACTCCGCACGCCCGAAGCCGCCAATCGCCACCAGCGCGATGGGCGGAGAATCTTTCGCCGATGAAATCTGCGCCAGCGAGGTCTCCCAGAAATGTTTCAGCAGCGCATCGAGAATGGCCGCCCGGCCCTCGCAGATTTTTTTGCCGTCGGCGCCGGCGCGATGCAGCATCTTGAGCCGCTGCGACTCAACCTTGAGGAAGGTTTTGTAACGCGCCAGCTTTTCCGCCGGGGTGGCGTTGGGCGAAAAAGACAACCGCGCCTCGGCGGCGGCTTCGATTTTTTTCAGGAGATCCTGCACGAACGGGAAAGTTAAAGATTCAACCGCACCGCCGCCAGCGAAACCTTGTCGCGGACGCGGTGTTCGTTAAACTTGCCTGCGATGCCGGAACCTCTCGACCTCGATGCCGCCCTGATGCTGCGCGTGAAGCGCGGCGACCGCGCGGCGTTTGCGGAACTGGTCGAGAAGTTCAAGCAGCCCGTCTGCAATTTCGTTTTCCGCACGCTGCGCGATGAAACGGAGTCCGAGGATGTGGCGCAAAATGTCTTTCTCCAAGTCTGGAAATCACGCGACCGCTACGAGCGCACGGCCAAGTTTTCCACCTGGCTCTTCACCATCGCGCGTAATCTTTGCCTGAATGAAATCCGCCGCCGTTCGCGCCATCCCGCCGAGTCGCTCGAAGAATCCCACGCGGAACACGACGACTTGCCCTCGCGGCAATACGAGGACAAAAAGATTTTTCTGCCGACGGACAACGTGCTGCATGGCGAACTGGCCAAAAAAATTGAGGAGGCGCTGGCGGAATTGCCGGAGAACCAGCGCACGGCCATTCTGCTCTGCCGACAGGATGAATTGAGCTACGAGGAGATCGCGGAAGTTTTGGACTGTTCACTGTCCGCAACGAAATCACTCATCCATCGCGGCCGCGAGACGCTCAAGGAAAAATTGAAACCGTATCTGCACAGTGGCGAGTGGGCGTGACCTTCAACCGCTAGGCTGCAAGCGGGTCGGGAACTTCGGGCGCGGTTTCTTCTTTTGCCGACGCTCGCCGGTTTTGGTTAAGAGCTTTTAGTGCTGCCAGCCAAATCAACAGAACCGTCATCAAGACCAGACCGCTATCTCGCAACAGCGGTGAAAAACTCGCGCTAGCCTGGGCAATTAGATAGGCCGCACAAACGGCCAAAATGCCCGGGCTGGGCAAAACGGTGCCGGATTGACGCAAATCCACGGCGATAACCGCCATCAGCACAGGAATCAAAAGGACAAAATAGTAGGACTGGCAGACCGGGCTGATGACCAGCATGACGACCGTCAGCATGGACAGGCAAAGAACCGTGGAGAGGCGAGAAACCTGCCGCCGAAAACCTGAAGCCACCAAGGTTATCATCGCCAGCATTAAACCGATGAACGCGGCCAGATGACGATCATGCAAAGAAGCAATTTTAGGCCGCTTATCGCGATCCAAAGTGATGTTTTCCAAGTTATGAATGACCCCCAAGATGGAGTAATTGTGCGTGGCATTTTGATTGAGCAACTCATGATCCCGCGAGTGGTTGGCTACGGTTCCCGTGAGCGCGGGCAGGATTAAAGCCTGCGTGTATTCCTGCGAATATTTAGCGGTCTTGGCGTAGCCGAACATGAGCATCGGCACAATTGCAAGGCCGACCACCAGGCCACCAACGCAGGTCAGCAGCCAACGCCAGTCACGCCGCCACAGCGGATAGAGCAGCAACACCAGCGGCATGACTTTGAGACAAATTGCGAGGGCGAGCCAGACACCTGCCTGACCACTACGACCCTCCGCCGCACAGGCGATTACCATGGCCAGCAATGCGAGTAAAAAAATATCCACCTGTCCCAACTGCAATTCCCGGCCAAGGCAGTGCAGGCAAATCACAATGGGCAGCAGGCGCAACGTCCAGATCGGTCGCCATCTTGAATCGGACGGGGAAGCCTCGAACGCAGTTCGCGACAGCGTTCTCGCCAGCACCGAAACCGCCAGAGCCAGAGCCAGAAGACTTAAGATATACCAGAGACTAACCATCGCGGCGAAAGCAACCGAGGCTGGCGTCCCGCGCGCATCCGGCGCGGGGACAATGTGCGCCAGCAGCATCGCTAGGAATGGCGGATACATATAATGGTCAAAATTGTAAGTGGTGGAATACAAGTCCGCGTTATTCCGCACCGCTTGGGCGGCGGCAAGATAAACGCCCAAATCGGTGTTGTGATTTTTCGTCAAGGTTGCCCGACATTCGACAAACACCCCATAAACCAGCGCAATCATGAGCAAAATGGAAACGGCGCCTTGCTCCAGAATGGACAGACTTCCTGAATGTAAAATTTTTTGTTTAGGTTCCGACATCATGGTTGCTCAAAATTGATTTTTGGGAATTGGGAGTATAGCGGACACTCCTCTGTAACCATTCAACCTTTAAGATTAATTTTTTTTAATAAACTCCTAACTGGTTGAGAGGGGTCACACTGCCGGCCAGTCCTGTCGGCGAGACATCGGCAGACGCTGAAAAACCTTGTTCAACACAATTGGCGATGGCGCTCCGGCTACTAACCCGTTTTAATTTGCCCATGCCCAAATCCATTTTGCTCCTCGCTCTCTTCGTCAGCGCGATGCTTTTTTCCAGCTGCGCCACCACGCAAAAATTTCCCGCGAATGCCGACCCGAAAACCGTCGGCGAGAAAGTCTGCGCCAATCTGTTGCCGCGCAAAATTTATTACAACACCAGCGGCTACGTCGTTTATCCCGAGATCTGCGCGGCGTTCGGCGCGCTGCGATTCGCCAATGCGGCGGGTGACGCGGCGTTGCAACAGAAGCTTATCGCGCGCTACGAATTCATCCTCACGCCGGAAGGCCGCAAATCCATTTCCGCCCAGCGCCATGTAGACTTTCATGTGTTCGGCGTGCTGCCGCTGCAAATTTATTTACTCACTGGCGACGACCGTTATCTCGATCTCGGCATCCACATGGCGGATGATCAGTGGCTCAACCCGCGCCCCGACGGTCTCTGCGAAGAAACTCGTTGGTGGGTGGACGACTGCTTCATGATTGGCAGTTTGCAGATTCAAGCCTACCGCGCCACGCACGATGCGAAATACGCCGACCACGTTGCCACCGAACTCGCCGCGTATCTCGACAAATTGCAGCAGCCGAACGGACTGTTTTATCACGCCGATGTCGCCCCGCATTTCTGGGGACGCGGCAACGGCTGGTTCGCCGCCGCGATGGCCGAAGTGTTGAGTTCACTCCCGCCGGAACATCCGAAATACGCGCGCCTCATGACCGGTTACAAAACCATGATGGCCTCGTTGAAAAAATACCAAGCGCCCTCCGGCCTCTGGCGTCAGCTCGTGGACAACGACAAGGCGTGGGATGAAACCTCCTGCACCGGAATGTTCACCTACGCGATGATCGTGGGCGTGAAACACGGCTGGCTGGACGCGAGCTACGAAACGGTGGCCCGGCGCGGCTGGATTGGCCTGTGTGAAAAAATTGATGAGACCGGCGCGTTGCGCGACGTGTGCGTGGGCACGAATCAGAAGGACGATGTGGAATTCTACCTGAACCGTCCGCGCGCCACGGGCGATCTGCACGGCCAAGCACCGCTACTCTGGTGCGCCTGGGCGTGGTTGCAAAAATAAAAATATTTAACCGCAAAGAGCGCAAAGAACGCAGAGAAGAAAAACAATTCGCACGCGCTGGTTTCTTTGCGCTCTTTGCGTTCTCTGCGGTTAAATCACCCGGCTATTTTGGCCACGCACCACCAACAATCGGCCGCAGCGCAAAATTCCTCGGATCAACCACGACGTGCTTTATGCGCTTGCGTTCCCAAGTGTAGGTAATGTGCACCAACCCATCGCTCGTTTGAATCACGGCGGGATAAGCGAAGCCGTTCGGCGCATCGGGGTCGTTTTCTAAAACCAGCGCGGCCTGCCAGTGTTTTCCATCACTGGAAACGGCGACGTTGAGCGGGCTGCGGCCTTTGTTGTTGGAGCCGGCGCGGAGATTGTGGTTGTAAACCAAAAGCTGGCGGCCATCGCGCAACGTCGCCGCATCCGTGCCGGAATTGGGATTCGGCAAATCCATCAGCGACATTTCGCCCCAAGTTTTTCCGCCATCATCGGAAAATATTTCAAACAGCTTGTCGTTCTTCGTCCGGCCAATCGCAGAAATCTTTTCGCCACCATGAAACAAAATGCTCGGCTGAATCGCACCGATAATTTTTCCGTCATTCACCGGCAGCGTGGCCATCCACGTTTTACCGCCGTCCGTGCTGCGCTCAAAATGCACGCGCCAGCCGCCGTCGCCCTCGACGCTCGTGGGCGAAAGGATGTCGCCGTTCGCAAGCTGCACGGGTTTATTTTTGATCGGACCAAGAATTCCCTCCGGCAAGCGTGTCGGTGCCGACCACGTTTTGCCGCCGTCGTCGGAAGTTTTCATCATGCCCCACCACGTCGCGGGACTGGGGCCGACTTTGTAGAAGAGAATCAGCGAACCGTGGCGCGGCTGGAACAAAACGGGGTTCCATGTCGGCAAACGGTTCGTGGAAAAGCCAACGCCATCCGCCACGGCGACGGGCGCGGTCCATTTTCCGTTTTCAATTCGCGAAACGTAAATGCACACATCTGGATTGCGCTCCGCCGTGCCGCCGAACCAAGCCGCGATGAGGCCGGATTTAGTTTCCGCCATCGTCGAGGCGTGGCACGATGGAAACGGCGCGGACTCGAAGATGAATTCAGATTTCATAACGGCGGATTTTTGCGGAGCTGTCACGCAACCGGTGATTGCAAAAACAATGAAGATCAAGTTGAGCGAAGCGAGCGTAGATGACAGCGCGTGCCTTCCCCTCACCCTAACCCTCTCCCCGGGGGAGAGGGAACAGCCGCTGTTTGTTTTCAGTAATTTGCAAGCCGGTCGAGTAGAAGCCAGCCGTGTATTTGCCCAGACGCTGGAAACAATCCTCCCTCTACCCGGCTCGTCGCGCCGTAGCGCAGCGAAGGCGGAGGGAGAGGGCCGGGGTGAGGGGGAACGCGATGCTAAATCAGAGAGGTTCATTCGCTGATGAGGTGGTATTTGCCGCTGCCAAGTTCCAGCGTGGCGGAAACTGTTTTTCCGTCGCAAGTGATGCGGCCAGTTTTCCCAGTCGGCACGATTACCGTCGCCGTGGTGTTCGCGGGAATTTCAATCTGCCAGTCGAACTTATTTCCATCGCGATGCCACTCGCTGGAAATTTTTCCGTAGGGCGAATTGTGCGTGGCTTTCACGAATTTCAAATCGCCGACCGGATGCGGCTGCATCTTGATGGTCTTGAAGCCGGGCGACGCGGGCGCGATGCCGGCGGCGTATTCGTAAAACCAAACCACCAGATCGCCGACGAGCATGACGTGATTGCCGGAATTCATCGTCGGGTCGGCAGTGTTGCCGTTCCACAGTTCCCAGATCGTCGTCGCGCCCTGCTCTGCCATGTAGCCCCAACTCGGATAATCTTTTTGTGCGGCGATGGTGTAGCACAAATCCGCGCGGCCATTGGCAGACAACACGCGGTTGAGATACTGCCCGCCAATCAAGCCCGTGCCGATGTGTCCTCTGGTCACGTTCTCAATGTTCGCTACCAGCTTCGAGAAAACTTTTTCCTTCATATCGTCCGGCACCAAGCCGAACGCGAGCGGCAGCACACAGGAAGTTTGCGTGCCGTTGGAATACTGGCCTTTCTCGCGATCGAGAAATTTTTCGTTGAACGCCGCTTTGAAAGATTCCGCCAATTTTTTCCAGCGCGCCGCGTCGTCCGTCTTGCCGAGCTGCGCGGCGTATTTTTCCATCAGGCACAGGTCGTAATAAAAATACGAGGTGGCCAAAAGCGTCTTGTCCGTCTGCCGCGCCGGGTCTTTGGAGTGAATCAGGCTCGCCTCCTCCGGCGGCAC
>JBEEMY010000052.1:0-8575 GCA_041192415.1 Verrucomicrobiota bacterium
GCCGGTGCTCAAGTCGTTGGTCTGCGCTTGCAAGCGCCAGCCGGTGTGATCGGCGGGCCAGGAAAGCGTGAGCGTGTTGCCACTGACGCTGGTGACGAGGTTCGTGGGGGTGGTGTTGACGGTGACGACTGTGAGCACTTGGATGGAGCCGTCAATGTCCGTCTTGTTCGTCCAAGTGTAAGTCACGCTGCCGAGATTTTCCGGCAGGTTCACCGTGCCGAACGTGCCGCTAACCGGGCCGTTGAACAGCACGAAGCGGTCGCCCGCCACGAGGTTCGGGCCGACGTTCGTGACGGTGAGCGTGCCGCCGAGAACGATGCCCGCCGTGGCGGTGAGGATGTCATTGGTCTGCGCGCCGTTGGTGCGGTTCAATTCCATGTAGGTTGTGCCGAGGAGCGTGGCGATGTTGGTGACAGTGAGCGTGCCGATGGAGGCACCGGGGGAGACTGTGCCGGACGCATCCAGACTGCCTTTGACTGTGCCGTTGCCCTTGAGCGTCTGGCTGCCGCCGAGCGCGAGCGTCGGGGTGGTGAGGCCGGAGACATCGACGAACGCGCCAGACTTGATGTCAATCGTGGAACTGGCAATCGAACCAGAGCCAGTGAGCGCAAGTGTGCCAGCGCTGACCGTGGTTGAACCGCTGTAGGTGTTGACACCGGATAGCGTCTGTGTGCCGCTACCGACCTTATTGATGGCCAGCGGTGATGTCCCGCTGGGAGGCGAGCCGTCCTTGATAATGCCGTCAAACGTGGTGCTCAAGTTATTTGCCCCGATGTAATAGGTGGAGGAACCGTTGTTGCCGGAGCCGCCGCGTCCGGCGAGTGTGGTGCTGCTGCCGCCAACCAATGCGCCGATGTTGTTGCTCGTCGAACTGCTGCGGATATTGATTTCCATCGTGCCACTACCAAGGTTCCAAGTGGCGAGCGAACTGCCGATGGAGCCATTGAAGCGGACGAATGCGCCGCCGCCGTTGCTCAAGGTGAGCGTGCCGCTGTAGGCGGTCATGTCGCCGGTGAGGTCGAACGTGCTGCCGCCGGAAACGACGAGCAACAGGTTGGAACTGCCGATGACGTTCTTGATGCCAGCGGTGCCGCCAGAATTGCCGCCGGTGATCTGCGCGCTGTGGCTGGCGACGTTGATGATGTTGGCCGGCTTGATTGCGCCAATGGCCAGATTGCCGCCGTTCAAAGTGATGTTGCCCGAGCCGGCACCAGTGACGTTGGTGAGGGTCAATGTTCCGACATTCAAAACCGTTCCTCCGCTGTAAGCATTGGCTCCACCAATGGTGAGTCCGCCAACGGCCGACACAATCAGCGGCCCGGTGCCAGCGATCGCGCCAATGTGCGTCAGCGTGTTGACGGGCGAAACCGTTCCGCCGGACGAGCCAAGCGTGAGCGTGCGTGTCCAAGTGTAATTCGGGCCGCTGTATTCCAGCGCGCCACCATCTACGAGCAACGTGCCGGTCTGGCCGAGCGGGCTGGGCGTGCCGTCGTCCGCGAGGCTGGCCACGCTGACGGTTCCGCCCTTCATGTTCACGCCGCCAGAAAAGAGGTTCGTGCCGACAAGGGTCAGCTTGCCGGAATTAGTTTTCGTCAAGCTGGTCGTGCCCGCAATGCTGCCGCTGCCGGTGAAGGTGTAATCATTCGTGGCGTTGACCAGCACGGTGCTGGCCGAGGCGGGTGTGACGTTGCCAAAAATGTTTACGGTGAAATTGGTCGCAGTGTCATTAAAGGTGTTGGTGTCGCCCGTATAGGAGCGGTCGAGTGCCACACCGTTGAGCCAGTCGGCGGTGATGGCGGTGTCCCACTGATTACCCGCGCCGTCGCCGCGCCAGACGAGGCTGGCCACGGGGCGGACGCTGGTCACGACGAGATTGATGTTGCCGGAGCCGGGCGGATTAGTGATTGCACCCGCCGAGCAGGAGAAGTTGGAAACGTCGCCGTTGAACGCGCCGGTGAAGTGAATCAGCGTGTAAGTGCCAATGCCCAGCGAGCCGACCGCCGTGACCGCGATGGGATTGACCCCGCCCGTGTTCAGATCGCCGGTGATGCTGATTGCGTCATTGCGCTTGATGACACCGGTGGGGTCGTCGGTGAGTTCAAAATTAAAATTCGCATTCGTCGCCGCGAGGCCCGTGGCGAAACTCATTCCGCCTTGGATGCTTGTTCCCGCCGGATTGATGATGGAGCTGCCGCCCGCGATGAAATTGCCCGTGATTGTGCCGCCGCCGGAGAGTGTGCGACCCGAGGCGAGCGTGAAACCATTGAGGCTGTTCAAGCCGGAGACATCCAGAGTTGCGTTGCTGACGACCGTGATGGAGTTGCCCACGGAACCGGCTGAGCCGGTGCCATCAATCGCAAACGCCAGCGTGCCAGCATTGACCGTTGTGCTGCTCGGAGTATTCGTCGCCGTGAGCGTCAACGTGCCGCCACCGTTTTTGATGAGCGCGCCGGTTTTCAAAACGCCGGTGCTGTAAATGTTGTGCGCCGCGCCGCCCACGTCCTGCGCGTCAATCACGCCGCCGTTCAAGGTGATGGTCACGCCGTTCGTCCAATCCGTGCTTGCCGCGAGCCGACCGTTGGCGTTCAACGAGGCCGTCAAAGTGACCGCGCCATTGGAAGCCATGCCGCCCGCACCGACAAAAATCGGCGCGCCGACGGTGAGCGTCGTCGTGCCTGCGCTTGGCACGGCGTCACCGAACTGAAAACCCGCAACCATGTTTGTGCCGCCGGTGACTTGATAAAGCGCAATTGCTCCGCTCGCCGTCGGCAGCAGACTGATGATGTTCGCGGATGGATTAACAAACAACCCGCCGCTCTGCACAAACCTTGCCGTGCGCTGCGACGTGGGCTGGTTCAGCTTGAAGCTGCCGAGGTTGGTCACCAAACCACCCGTCACGTCCATCGTCTGGTGTGAATTGCTGGCGGTGGCGTAATTGGTCATCGTCACCACGCCGTTATTGATGACCAGACCATCGGTTCCGATCGTGGGCGGAGCGCCGTTGCCACCGCTGCCACGGCTGACGGAGACGTTGCCAAGATTGTTCGTGCCGCCATTGATGACGAACAGTGCGCTCGTGCCGACGCTGGCGTTGGCGATGTTCAAACCGGTGGACAGTGCATTGAGCGTCGCGCCGTTGTTTGTGACGAAAGCCGAACTGCCCACCGTGCCGCTGCCGGAGCCACCGCCGCTGCCGGAACCGACATACAGCGCGCCGGTGATGTTGACCGTGCTGCCCGCCGCCATCGAGATGACGTTGTTGGAGGTCGCTCCAACGTTGCCCGTAACCGTGACCACCGCGCCGGTATTGATGAATAATTTCCCCGTGCCGCCGACACCGGTCAAGATGATGCCCGTGGAATTAAATCCATTCGTATTGATGTTCAACGTGCCGCGTGTGGTCACCGTGCCGAACGTCGCCGCCGTCATCGGGAAGTTATAACTGACGTTGGTGTTGGCCGTGATGAAAGCATTTGTGGTCGCGCCGGGCGTAAGCAGCAAGTCCCAGTTTGCGTCCGTGTTCCACTCGCCACCGCTCGCCGGGCCTTTCCAGACGGCGGTTTGCGCTTGCGCGTTCAGGCTGGCAGCCAGCAACGACGCAGCCAGTAGGGCGTTTCTAAAATTGTTTATAAGGGACATAGTGTGGATGGGATTAGGTTGTGGTTTGCAATGGGAGGACGGGATTATCTTTTCAAAAAAATACAGTGTGGTGTATCGCAAAAACTGGTGACAGGGAAAGCTATGGCAGATGACTGGGCGCGTCAAAAGACGCGTCTCATTCAATTGTGCATCCGGCTGTGAAATTAAAGCACCCGGGGAAAAGTTCAGGCGACGTTCCGCTCCGACCACCGCGCGAAGAGCCACAGCAAATCCGACAACCGGTTCAGGAAAATTAAAATCTCCGCGTTCTTCAACTCACCCGCCGCTTGCAAGTCATAAACGCGGCGCTCTGCGCGGCGGCAGGTGGAGCGCGCCACATCCAGCGCGGCGGAATTCTGCGTCGCGCCCGGCGTGGCCCAGCCTTTGAAACTCACGTTTTGCGCCTCAATTTCTTTCACCAGCACGTCGAGCTTCGCGGTCAACTCCGCCGTCACGAGCTTGAATCCAGATTTTTCGTAACGCGGCAAATCTTCCGTCAGCACGCCCACTTCACCCATCACATCCACGAGCGATTTTTGAATCCAAAATAAATTCTCGCTGACAAACTTTTCCGTGGCCGTCGCGCGGGCGAGGCCGATGGTGGAATTTAATTCATCCAGCGTCCCGCACGCCTCGACGCGCGGATGATTCTTCGGCACGCGATGGCCATACATCAGTCCCGTGGTTCCGCCGTCACCTGTCTTGGTCGCAATGCTCATTTTGAAGTTCCGCCAAGTCTCACGCAAAGCCGCCAAGCCGCAAAGATAATTTCTTTTCTGCTTCGCGTCTTTGCGCCTTTGCGTGAGACCAAAATCATTTCGCGCGCTTTTTAATCGCCGGAACTTTATTCGTTCCGGCTGGATTTGTTTTTGGCGGCGGCGCGGCGGCTGGGTCGGTGAGTTTTTTGTAATTCACGATCGCCTTCACGATCGCCGCCGCCATTTGCTGCCGGTATTTCGCGTCAAAAATCTTTTTGCCCTCAACCGGGTTCGACATATAGCCGCCCTCGATGTAAGCGGTGGGCATTTCCGCCAGCCGCATGACTTCGTAGCGCGCGCGGCGCACGCTGCGGTCGGTCGCGCCGAGATTTTTCACCAGCGCGCGCTGCACTTGATACGCGAGCAATAAACTTTTTTCCTCAACGCGGTTCGCCGGATACGCGCGGCTGCCCGCGCCCGCGCCCGCAGAGTCATTCGAGGACGCCGCGCCGACGGGGGTCATGCAATACGTCTCCGGCCCTTGCACGGCGGCGGGGTTGCCGGTGAAACAATTGAAGTGCAGCACCACAAACAAATCTGCGCCGCGCCGGTTCGCGATCTCCGCCCGCTCGGCGAGTTGCGGGTAAGTGTCCTTCTCGCGCGTCATCACGACATTGAAGCCAGCCTTCTGCAATTGTTGTTTCAATTCCAGCGCGAGCGCGAGCGTGTAAGTTTTTTCGTAGCGCGGAAACAGCCAGCCAATTTTGTAGCCCACATCCTTCCCGCCGTGGCCGGCATCGAGGCAGATAGTCGTGACTTTTTTTGCCGACGGCTTTTGCGTGAAGACGAGCGGACGGATGGCTTTGTCCGCATCGAGCTGGGAAATGTAGCCGCCCTTTGCCACGGGAAACGACAGACGCAGGCCGATGCCGTTGACGATGGCGTCCGCCGAATCTTTTTCAAACACGAGCCGTGCGGTCTGGTTGGTGAGGATGAATTCCGTGCCGCCATTCCGCGACCAGCCGGTGAAGCCGTTCGCCCGCGCCCAACTCACCAGCGAAACGTAGTTGCGGCCATTGATGATTTCCGCCCGCGCCGCGCTCGCAAAAAAAGCGAGGCCGACGAGCATGGCGAAAAATAATTTCATCCCGCGCACGATGCCCGCGTCACCAGCCGCGTTCAAGGCAAATGCAGTTGACCCGACACTAACTCCTCCGCTCGGCGCACCACCATGCGGGCGGCCAGTTCGGGCGGCACAGCGACAGGGGCGGAATTAGCCGGCGATGCGAAATGATAAACCAACATTTTTTCCAGACCGGGTTGGCCATAGTCGCTGGCCAACCGGATCATTTGTTCTACCGTCGGCACCGTGTCCGAAAATATGGCCGTGTTAAATTTGCCGCCGGATTGAAAGATGAACGGGTTGTTTCGCAGAAATTGTTTTACCGCTGGTGTGAGGGACTGGATTTTCAACGCCCAGCCCCGCGTGTAGCCGGGGGTCAGCCGCTGCTCCAATTTGCGTTTGAACTTCAGCACGCCATCGCGCAAAAACGGGCGGCTCTTACCCAGGCTGACGCGGGTAAAACCGTTTTGCGCCAGCCGCGCGAGCGACAAGTGGTAGAGCGCCGCCAGTGCCCCGGCCCGGACTTCTGCCGGATTGCCATCGCGCACGCCCGCCGACCAGATGCGCGGCGCATCAAGTTCATAGACCACGAGAAACCCCGCGACAAAATGTTCCGGGCGGCTTTTGCGGCGCAGCAGGATCAGGTCAAAATTTTTGCACTGCGCGCGTTTTTTATCATAGGTCTCGATGAGTGCCGAGGCGCCAAAGTTCTGGGTGATTAACGGCAAATGCAGGTGGTAGTAAAAATCTTTGAACCGCTCCTCGTCGCGCGTGACTTCAATCTCAAATCCTTCCCGCGCGATCCGCCGCCAGTCAGCCTTCACGGTTTCGGTGCGGGAAATTTTTTCCGGCAGCGGCAGTGATACCTCGCCGCCGACCCAGGCCGGGATAAAAAACCAACTGCCGTCATTCAGCCACGCGAATTGTTCCAACTTCGTTTCCACGATGGTCAGCGCGCAGTCGTCCGCCGCGCCGCGTTTGAAAATGTCGCGCAAGCGGGGACAACCCAGATTGGTTTCCGTCAACGGTTCGTTGAAGCAGACTTCCGAAAGATAAGCGTGGTTTGCCTTGGTTGCACCGCAGAGAATGGCGAGCGGTTCTTCACTCGAATTCACCGTGCCGGTAAGCCGGGACAGCGGCATGCGGGCGGAACGGAACCGACGGCGAAAGGTTTCCCGGAGGTCGCCCCATGGACTGGAAAACAATTCTTTCATCGCGCCAACGCTGGCCGTCTCGGCGGACCCGTTTGTTGGATTTCGGCCAGTAGTTTCAGGTCGTCCAGCGGCACGTCGTGAAACGCGGATTGCAGATGCGCGCTTTGCGGATCGCGCCACAACTCCTGCGGAAAATGGGCGACCAGAAAATTATTTTTATGCTCACCGCGCGGCAACGGCGCGGCGGCCACCCAGTTCCGCAACGCGAGGCAAAGATCTTCGCCGACAAGTTTTCCGAGGTGGGCAATGGGTGTCGGTCGCGGGTTGCACTCGAGCAGCCAAGCGTTGCCCGCATGGTCAATCTGGAAATCAAAACCGATCAGGCCGGTCAGCCCCCAGTGTTTCACCAGTTGGGCGGTGGTCGCTCGCATTTCTTCATGGCGGATGAATCGGACAACGCTGGCGGGGCTTTGCTCGTCCGGAAAAGTTTCCTCATTCATGCTGGTCAACAGACCGAGCACCGCTCCGCCGCCGACCGCCGCTAGACTGGAAGCGCACCGACCGGGAATGTATTGGCTAGCGGTGCAGGTCAAATCCACCGGCAGCCAGCGCCGGGAAAATTGCCGCTCACGCAGTTGGCGGAGCCGCGCCTGAAACTCCCGCCCCCAACGCTGATGCTGCCGCAACCGCTGCCATGCCGCGTCTGCCGACGACGCATCAGGGCAGATGAACACGCTCTTGCCGCTGCAGCCAAACGAGTTTTTTAACACCAACGGAAAACCATAGCGGGCGATGAACTTGGTCAAATCGGCGCGCGAAGAAATCGTCTGGCTAGCTGGCACGCGTAGGCCGAGGGCGCGCGCGGTGTCCATGGTCAAGCGCTTGCTCCCGGCCTGCTGGATGGCCGTTGGATTGCCCAAGGAACGCGCCAAAATTTTGGCCAGCGGTTGGTCACCGAGGCGGGCGGCTTGGAAATGTGCGCTGGACAGAAACAGCGCCGCGGTATCGTCCGACGGTAAAATTAAATCTGGATGCCAGGTGTTGATGATGGATTGCAAAACCGCGAAATGTTTTGGCCCGGAATAATTTTCTGGCAACGGAAAGAAATGATCGCGGAAACTAGTGAGGGCTGACAATGCGCGGGGCCGGCCGGCGATACCAACCTCAAAGCCTGCCGCCTGCAACGCCCGGGGCAGTCGCGCCGGTCCCAGCCAGCGTAATTCAAAACCAAAAACCAAAATTTTGGGGCGGCGGGTCATGTGAATCGCAAGTTGAAAAATGGAAACAGCCCTCGCTGAAAGCAAGCCTATTGGTCAGGCGCGCTTAAAAGTTTGATTTCCGGCGGCAATGGTTTTTAATTCCGTCTCAATTTTTCGCCATGAACATCCACGAATACCAAGCCAAGCAGTTGCTCGCCCAATACGGTGTCAACGTCCCGTTTGAAATCCCCGCTAAGTCGCTCGCCGAGGTGCGGCCGGCGGCGGAAAAAATTGTTGCGGCGGGCAGCGCCAAAGTCGTCGTCAAATCGCAGATCCATGCGGGCGGACGCGGCAAGGGAACTTTCAAGAGCGGCTTTCAGGGTGGCGTGAAAGTTGCCGGCTCGGTGGACGAGGCGGTGGGCTTCGCCGAAAAAATGTTCAACCAAACTTTGGTCACGAAACAAACCGGTGCGGACGGGCGTCAGGTGCAAACGCTGTTGCTCGCCGCCGGTGCGAAGATCAAAAAAGAATTTTATCTTGCTGTCCTCCTGAATCGCGAAACCTCCCGTCCGCTCATCATGGCCAGCACCGAGGGCGGCATGGACATCGAGGAAGTTGCCGAGAAGCATCCCGAAAAGATTTTCAAGGAAACGATTGATCCTGCCGTCGGCATCATGCCGTATCAGGCGCGGAAAATTGCGAGCGCGCTCGGACTGAAAGGCGATCTGTTCAACGCGGGCGTGAAACTCATCACTGGCGTTT
>JBEEMY010000053.1:0-8560 GCA_041192415.1 Verrucomicrobiota bacterium
GTCATCGGCAGTCCCGTTGCGCCGCTCATCAAGATCACCGGCAACACGCAGACGTATCAGCGCATGATCGAGGACATGGATTTCAACGCGGGCCGCGTGCTCACCGGGGAAATTTCCCTCGACGGTGCGGCGGAAGAATTGCTCGCGCTCGTCACGCAGGTCGCGGCGGGTGAGCCAGCCAAACCGGAACTGCTCGGCCACCGCGAATATTTCGTGATGTATAAACATCAGGACACGCCATCGCTGACGGCGGGCTGCCGCGCGTGATTATTTAACCGCAAAGAACGCAGAGAGCGCAAAGAACTGAAATCAAAAATAATGGCCCCAACAATACTTGCGCCCCTTCAAACCGATGAACCAAAACTTTTTCTCTGCGATCTTTGCGGTTAAATAACCGGCTGATTTTTACCGCAGAGAACACAAAGAACTGAACATGAACAAACAATCTCCCTTCAATCTCACTGGCGAAACCGCGCTTATCACTGGCGGCGGAACTGGCCTCGGTCTCGGCATGGCAAAATGCCTAGCGAACGCGGGCGCGAAAGTTGTGCTCGTCGGTCGCCGCGAGGACGAACTGAAAAAAGCCGTTGCCACCATCGGTGCGCAGGCGTCATTCGTGGCGCATGACATCACGCAATTGAATCGCGCAAGTGAATTGGTTGCCGCTGCGGAAGAGGCTGCGGGCACGCCGATTTCTATTCTCGTCAACAACGCGGGCATTCACCTGAAGAAACCGGCGGTGGAAACCAAGCCGGAAGAATTTCAATCCGTGCTGACGACGCACGTTTGCGCGGCGCAGGCACTGACGACGGCGTTGCTGCCGGGAATGCTGGCGCGCGGCCACGGAAATATTTTGTTCACGGCTTCGATGGCGTCACTGTTCGGCATTCCGCTGGTCATCGCGTATTCGGCGGCGAAGAGCGCGTATGTGGGCATGGTGCGGACGCTCGCCACGGAAGTTTCCGGACGCGGCGTGCGCGTGAATGCCGTCGCGCCCGGCTGGATCGAATCGCCGATGTTGCGCAAGGCGCTCGACAGCGATCCGGCGCGCTCGGCCAAAATTCTTTCGCGCACGCCGATGGGCAAGTTTGGCGAGCCGGATGACATTGGCAACGCGGCGGTATTCCTCTGTTCACCGGCGGCGAAATTCATCACCGGCGTGGTGTTGCCCGTGGACGGCGGCGCGAGCATCGGATTTTGAAGCATGAACGTTCGGAAATTTCTCGCGCTCGCAATGCTTTTGCTGTCGGTGAACGGCAAGGGTATGGCGGCGGTTGAAATTTCCGTGAACACTCTGAAACCCGGCGCGGAAATTTCTTCCCGCTCTCTCGGCTTGAGCTACGAGACCGGCCTGCTGCTGCCGAATGAAAATGGCGTGCGCTATTTTCGTCCTGACAACCAACCACTCGTCCGCACGTTTCGCACGCTTGGCATCCAGAGCCTGCGCATCGGCGGCAATTCGGTGGACGCGGCGCGGTTTGCGGTTCCCAGCGAAGCGGACATCCGTTCGCTTTTCCAATTTGCGAAGGCTGCTGGTGTGAAGGTGATTTATTCCGTGCGCTTGGAAGATGGCGACCCGCAGTCAGCGGCGAACATCGCCAAATTCATCCGCAAAAATTTTGCGAGCACGCTCGACTGCTTCGCCATCGGCAATGAACCGAAGGGCTACTATAAAGACACGAACATTTTTCTCGCGAAGTGGATGGCTATTCGCGATGCGATGCTGGCGGTTTGGCCGAACGCAAAGTTCTGCGGGCCGGACGACAATCCGTCGCCGGAATGGTGCGCGATGCTCGCCCGCAACTTCGGCGGCACGAACTGTTCCCTCGTCCAAATCACACAGCACAGCTACGCGTTCGGCTGCTCCTATAAAAATCCCGGCGAGAAGGATGTGGCGAAATTAGTTCCCGTGGATGTTCCCGCTGCGCGCGAAAAAATGTTGTCGCCGGACGCTTACGGCAGCTACGAAAAAATTCTACGCGGCATCACCAACGCCATCGCGGGCAAGCCGGTCTCGTTTCGCATGACCGAGGTGAACAGCTACTGGTTCAGCGGCCTAAAAGGCGCGAGCGACAGCTACGCCTCGGCTTTGTGGGGCGTGGATTATCTGCACTGGTGGACGGCGCGCGGCGCGGCTGGTCTGAATTTTCACACCGGCGACCGCACCGGCGGCGCGATCGCGCTGCCGTGTCGTTACGCGGCGTTTGTGAGTAGCGCGAACGGCTATGAAGTGCGCCCACTCGGTTACGGGTTGAAATTATTTTCGCTCGGCGGCCAGGGAAAAGTTTTGTCTGCAAATGTCAGCGGCGACCCAAACCTGAACGTGATTGCTTACGCAAATCTCGCCGCGAAGAAAATCGTTTGCGTCACTATCATCAACAAAACCCACGGCCTTGATGCAGTGAAAGCCGAAGTGAAAATCAAGCTGGACGCGCCGATCGCCAGCAAGTCGGCGCAAGTGATTTTTCTCACCGCCAAAGACGGCGACATCGCCGCCGGTTCATCCGCAGTGACATTGGGCGGCGCGCCGATCTTGGAGGATGGAAGCTGGCGCGGGCGCTGGACTTCGTTGCCGATTGCCAGAGGCGCGGACAGCATCGCGCTGGTTTTGCCGCCCGCAAGCGCAGCCGTGGTCAAGTTTACGGTCAAATAAACTCGCTCGATTCAGAGCGATGAATCCTTTGGGCATAAACCAAGCAATGTCCGTTGTCATCGGCTGGTGCCGCCGCTTGCGCCAGTGGATTTAAACGGCGGCAAATGACTTTTCACCGCGCAGCCAAGGCTTTTCATCCCGATTTCATTCTTGGTTTTGCTTGTTTGTCCGCTAACCTCTGCGCTCTTAAAATTTATGATTGAAACTGATATCGAATTGTTGAAAGGCATCGCTAACACGTTGCGCATCCACTCCATCAACGCCACCACGGCGGCGGGCAGCGGGCATCCGACCTCGTGCCTCTCGGCGGCGGACGTGACGGCGACGTTGTTCTTCGGCCACATGAAGTATGACGCGAAGAATCCGCACTACTACAACAACGACCGTTTCATTCTCTCCAAAGGCCACGCCGCGCCGCTGCTTTACGCCGCGTGGGCGGAAAATGGTTTCATCCCCGTCAGCGAACTGACCAAGCTGCGCCAGTTCGGCAACGACCTCGAAGGTCATCCGACGCCGCGCCTCGCGTTCGCGGACATCGCGACGGGTTCGCTCGGTCAAGGTCTCGGGGTCGGCGTGGGCATGGCACTCGCCGCGCGTCAGGATAAATTGGATTTCAACACCTACGTTTTGATGGGCGACGGCGAAATCGCCGAAGGCGCGGTCTGGGAAGCGGCGAACCTCGCGGGCTTTTACAAATTGAGCAACCTCATCGCGATTGTGGATGCGAACCGCCTCGGCCAAAGCCAGGCGACGATGTTCGGTCACGACATCAGCGTCTATGCGAAACGTTTTGACGCCTTCGGCTGGCGCGTCGAAGTGATTGACGGACACGACATCGAAGAAATCGCGGAAGTTTTGAGCGGTGTCGGTCTGGACGAAAAACCGCTCGTCATCATCGCCAAAACCTACAAGGGCGGCGGTGTTTCATTTTTGCAGGATCAAGACAACTGGCACGGCAAGCCGTTGAACGCCGAAGAAGCGGCGCGCGCAATCGCCGAACTCCAGCCCAGCGCCAAGTCTGGTCTTGGTGCAGCGATTCCGTCCCCGTCCCCGCTGCCCGCGCCAAATCTCGCCGCGCCTGCGAGCTATCCGGCCATCAGCTACAAGCTCGGTGACAAGATCGCCACGCGCGAAGCTTACGGTGCGGCGCTCGTCCGCGTCGGCGGCGCAAACCCCGCCGTCGTCGCGATGGACGGTGACACGAAAAATTCCACCTTCTCGGACAAGTTTGCCAAGGCCTTCCCGAATCGCTTCACGGAATGTTTCATCGCGGAACAAAATCTGGTGGCGGTCGCCATTGGTTACGCCACGCGCGGCCACGTTCCGTTCGCCTCGACGTTTGCGACGTTCTTCACGCGCGCCGCTGACCAGATTCGCGTGGCAGGAATTTCTTCCGCCAACTTGAAGCTTGTCGGCTCGCATGTCGGCATCAGCATCGGCGAAGACGGCCCGTCGCAGATGGCGCTGGAAGATTTGGCGATGATGCGCGCGGTCGTCGGCAGCACCGTGTTGTATCCGGCGGAAGCCGTGGCCACGGAAAAATTGCTCGAACAGATGGCCGCACACAAAGGCGTCTGCTTTCTCCGCACCTCGCGTCCGAAAACGCCGGTCATCTACGGCAACGACGAACAGTTCCCCATCGGCGGCGCGAAAGTTCTTCGCACCGGCGACAAGGTCACCATCGTCGGCGCGGGCGTCACGTTGTTTGAAGCCTTGAAAGCAGCAGATACACTGAAAGCCGAGGGCATCAACGTCACGGTCATTGACGCTTACAGCATCAAGCCGCTCGGCAAAAAAGAAATTCTCGCTGCCGCGAAAAAGACCGGCAACACGGTCATCACGGTGGAAGATCATTATCCCGAGGGCGGACTCGGCGACGCGGTCGCGGGCGAACTTTCCAGCGAAGGCATCAAGGTTCACAAACTCGCCGTCAACGGCCTGCCCCGCTCCGGCAAGGCCGAGGAACTCCTCGCGCACTTCAAGATTGATGCGGCGGCGATCGTGGCGAAGGTCAAGTCGCTCTAATCCCATCTCAATTCCAAAAACGCGGAGAAGCAATTCTCCGCGTTTTTTATTTTCCTCGCGGCCATTCCCGTCCATGCTCGGCGCATGGAGCAACGCATCTTGAGCCTGCTGGCGGAGAAGGATTACGTCCCGTTGAGCGCGGAAAACTTGCAGCGTCATCTGCGCGTGACGCCTGACCGCGAACCGGAATTCAACCGCGTCCTCCGCAAACTGGAACGCGACGGTAAAATTGCGCTCATCAAAAACTCCCGCTACGCGCTCACCAGCGATGCGGATTTGATTCCCGGACGCATCCGCATGAACCGCTCCGGTAAAGGTTTTTTCACGCCGGACGATTCCGCGCTCCCGGAAGTTGCCATCGCCGAAAGCGCCACCGGCACGGCGTTGCACGAAGATCGCGTGCTCGTGCGCCGCACCGCGCGCCGCAAAAATTTTCGCGACGGCGACCAAGACACCGGCACGGTCGTCCGCATTTTGGAACGCACGCGTCCGCAAATCGTCGGCACGTTGCAGCAAGGGCGCGCGTCGTTTTACGTCACGCCGGATGACCCGCGCATTCCGCATGACATTCTCGTGCCGCCCGCGAAGGACGTTGGCCGTCCCGCGCGTGTCGGTGATAAAGTGGTCGTTGAGTTGCGCGAATGGGAATGGCGCAACGCCAATCCTGAAGGTGAAATCGTGGAAGTGCTCGGTGCGCCCGACGCGGAGGGTGTGGATATGTTATCCGTGCTGCGCCAATACAATTTACCGCTGCATTTTCCAAAAGCCGTGCTGGACGAAGCGCACGGCATCGGCTCGACCGTCTCCGAAAAAGATTTAGCTGGCCGCCTCGATTGCCGTTCGCACCGCGTCATCACGATTGACCCGGATGACGCGAAGGATTTCGACGACGCGATCTGCCTGGAAAAAATTTCGCCGGAGCAATGGCGTTTGTGGGTGCACATCGCCGACGTGTCGCACTACGTCAAGCCCGGCACCGCGCTTGACGAGGAAGCCAGCAAGCGCGGCAACTCGACTTACCTCGTGGACCGCGTCATCCCGATGCTGCCGGAGGCGTTGAGCAACGAACTTTGCTCGCTCAAGCCGAACGTGGACCGACTGACGAAGTGCGTGGAGTTTGTCATCGCCCACGATGGCCGCGTGGTCAGCACCAAGTTTCACGCCGCCATCATCCATTCGCAAAAACGCTTTGCCTACGCGCAGGTGCTGGAAATTCTCCAGCGCAAACCAACGGACGACCCGATTGAGCAGATGCTCCATCAGGCGCACGAGCTGGCGCAAAAAATTCGCCGCCACCGTTTCCAGAACGGCTCGCTCGACTTGGATTTCCCCGAAACAAAAATCCGCTTGGACGAGCAGGGAAAGATTTTGCGAATCGAAAAAAATGAGAACGACGTGTCGCACCAGTTGATTGAGGAGTGCATGCTGCTCGCGAATGAAGCCGTTGCCACGCGCCTGATGACATTGCGGACACCGGCCGTTTATCGCGTCCACGAGGAACCGGATCCGCGCCGCTTGCAGGAATACCGTCAGGAAGTTTTGGCGCATCACGTTCCCTGCGGCAATCTCTCGCAGCCCGCCGAGATTCAAAAACTGCTGCACAAGCTCGGCACGATTCCCATCGGCGCGGCGCTGAAGATCGGTTTTCTCAAGTCGCTCAAGCGCGCGTGCTACTCCGTCGAACCGCTCGGTCACTATGGTTTGGCCAAGAAAAAATACACGCACTTCACCTCGCCCATCCGCCGCTATGCCGACCTTGTGGTTCACCGCGCGCTGTTTGATAAAAGCTCTCCGAAGCTGGGCGTGTTGAAAGAAGTGGCTGACCACATTTCCGTCACGGAAAGAAATTCCGCTGACGCCGAGCGCGATAGCAAGGACGTGAAGCTTTACGCATTCCTGAACGCGCAGCTTGAATCCGGCGACCCGGTGAAATATCCCGCGCTCGTGACCGACGTTCGCAACTTCGGTTTCTTCGTGGATGTGAGCGGCCTCGCGATGAGCGGCCTCGTGCCGTTGTCCACGATTGAGGATGATTTTTTCATCTTCGATGAAGGCCGGAGAAATCTCGTTGGCCGCCGCACGCGCCGCGTGATCAAGCTGGGCGACAAGCTCACGGTGCAAGTTGCCAGAGTGGATTCCGCCAAGAAGCAGGTGGACTTCCGCCTCGCGGTCGAGAAGCGTGACAATAAAAAACCGCAGGTCTATGACCCGCGTCCGCAGTCCAACCGCGCCGCTGCACACCGGCCATCATCGCGGCCAGAACCAAAACGCCCGCAGCCGTCGGCGTGGAAAAACGCTGGCGCGAAAGATTCCCGGCCAGCGAAATCGCAACGGCCCGAGGAGCGGCCGGCAGCGGCCAAGCCGGCGATGTTCCAAACTTCCGGCTCAAAATTTTCCACCGCGCAACGTCCGTTGATAAAATCCAGCGGTGCGAATCGTTTCCAAAAACGCCGGCGTTGACGGGCGGGGTGGGCCAAGTTGCGCCGCGACTTGGCACTGACCGCGCAGCGGTTACTTTGCGGCGTGGAATTTTTTTGGCGCGCGAAAGATTCCGCCGCCTTACGCTGCGCTCGGCGACACGTTTGTCGTAGCGCGACAAATGCTACCTTGTTGGCATCGCCAATTTTGGCCGCAATGTTGCCTTGCGCGGAAAGCGGTGGCCGTTGTCTAATTTCAACATGAAGCCCCGCCGCATTTTCCCGCTGCTCGCCGCGATTTTTCTCGGAATAACTTTCCTTCGCGCCGCCGATGATCCGTTCGCCTGGCCGCCCATCACCGCGCAGCAAAAGCCGTGGGCCTTCAACTGGTGGATGGGCAGCGCCGTGGACAAAACCAATCTCACGAAAGAACTCACGCGCTACGCTGCTGCCGGACTCGGCGGCATCCACATTATCCCGATTTACGGCGCGAAAGGTTTTGAGGACAAATACATCAACTACCTTTCGCCGCAATGGATGGAGATGATGGGCTGGGCAGTCAGCGAAGCGCGCCGCCTCGGAATGGACTGCGACATGACCACGGGCAGCGGCTGGTGTTTCGGTGGGCCGCAAATCACGGATGAGGATGCGAACGCGAATGTGGTTGTGAAAACTTACGACCTCGGCGTTGGCGAAAGACTCACAGAGAAATTCAACCGCGAATCCATTCAAGCGCTCGTTGCCTTTGAGCACGGGGGAAAATCAATTGAGCTGACGGGCTCCATCACCACCAATGGCGAATGTTTCTTTTCTCCGCCGGGAAACTGGATTGGCACCAACGCGCCGCTAAAAACGTGGACTGTCTATGCCATCTCGCAAAAACCCTCCGGCCAGAAAGTAAAACGTCCCGGCCCTGGCGGTGAAGGTTGGATGCTGAATCTGATTTATCCGCCCGCGATGGATGATTTTCTTAAACCCTACACCGCTGCGTTCGCCAATTACCACGGCCCGAAACCGCGCGCCCAGTATCACGATTCCTACGAATACAAATCCGACTGGTCGCCGAGTTTTTTCGCGCAATTCGAGAAACGTCGCGGCTACAGATTGCAGACCGAGCTTCCCGCGTTGTTCAACAAGAATCCCGACGACCACGCCGCCCGCGTCCTGTGCGACTACCGCCAGACCGTTTCCGAAATCATGGCGGAGGAATCTCTGCCCAAGTGGACGAAATGGTCGCACGACCACGGCTTCATCACGCGCAATCAGGCGCACGGCTCGCCCGGCAACTGGCTCGATCTCTACGCCGCCGCCGACATTCCCGAAACAGAGATGTTCCATCTCGACCGCAACAAGTTGATCTCCAAGTTCGCGTCGTCCGCCGCGCACGTCACCGGCAAGCCGCTCATCAGTTCCGAGACCGGCACCTGGCTGGAGGAACATTTCACCGAGAAACTTTCCGACGTGA
>JBEEMY010000054.1:0-8536 GCA_041192415.1 Verrucomicrobiota bacterium
GCCGGCCTCGGAATGGAAATCACCAATCTGAAAATACAAATCGTCATCCGCCGACACGCGTTGCTTCAGCGTCAGCGCAAAGTCCCGCTGCTCGCTGGCGTTGTTGGCGCGCTGGCCATTCAGGCTTTGATAGACGGTGTCGAACGCATAACTAAAACCGCCGGTGGAACCGAACACCGTGGCCGTTTCGCTCCAATCGCCGCGACTGCCATAGCCGGTGAGCGAACTCACGCCGAACGGTTGCTGGCCGAAGAACCGCAGCCGGTCCGACTGCGACAACACCTGCGAAAGATTTCCCGCGCCCGGCGGCGCGAGCAGGTTGGCCGTGAGCAACTCGCTCTGCCGCGCGGTTTCAAGGCGGAGATCGAAGCGGTTCAAGTCTTGTTCCGTCTGGTAGCTGTTCGCGAGAAAGAGGTGGCCGGAAAAATTTGCGTAACTCTCGCTCACCGCGCGCGCGGCGAGGTGGCGGCTCACTTCGGTCAAACCCGCGTCGTCATAAATCACCGCGAGGTTCGCGCTGCGGACGGATTTGTCGTCATCCAAAAGTTCGCGCGAACGGAACGCGGCGCGGTTGTCGTTCTTGTCGTAGGACGTTTCGAGGTCGTGGATGGCGGCGTTGAGTTTGTTCTCCTGCCAAAGATGCAACGCAGAATAAAGCCACGGCGTCGGGTCGTTCGCGTCGAGTTCTTTCGCGAGGCGGAATTCTTTTTCCGCCAGCTTCGCATCGCCAGCCTCGCTCGCGGCTTTGCCAAGGTAACTGCGGAACAAACTGCGTTGCGGTTCCAGCGCGGCGGCGGCTTGGAACGCGGCGCGGGCGGCGGTGACATTGTGTTCGCGCAGCAGGCACAGGCCGCGACCGAGCCAAGCGGAGCCGAGCGCGGCGTCAATTTCGCGGGCGTGGTCGAATGATTTTTGCGCAGACTTGGCATCGCCGGAATCCAACCGCACAAAACCTTGCAGCGCGTGCGCGGCGGCGAGGCGCGGAGAAAGTTGCAGCGCGCGATCCAATTCCGCGACTACGGCGCGACGGTCGCCAAAAGCAAATTCCAGTTCCGCCAGCCGTGCGTGAGCGAAGCCGAATTTCGGCGCGAGTTCGACCGCTTGTTTGGCGGCGGCGCGGGCGGCGGAAAGCTTTGCATGCGCCTGCAACGCGTAACTGTCCGCGAGCAACTCGCTGGCGGAAACGGTGGCGCGACTTGACGCTGGCTCCCTCTCCCCGCCTAAACGGGGAGAGGGCTGGGGTGAGGGGATTTTAGCAGCAGATGAAACCGATGTTGCCGAAGTGGTGGAAACATTGGCCTCCTCACCCCGACCCTCTCCTCCTTTGGGGTAAGAGAGGGAGTGGGCTGCGGCGGGTTCGCCGCGCGTCACGGCGATGAGTTTACGCAACGCAGCGGCGGCGGGATGCTCGGCGATACCAGTCAGAAATTTTTCTGCCTCGTTCACGCGGCCAACGGCGAGGACGAGTTGTGCGTGGAGAATTTTTACGCTGTCGCTGCCAGCGGTTTGCGACTCCGGCCAGGCGGCGAGCGCGGCGAGCAAATCGCCGACGCGATAATTTTTCAGCACGTCCGCCAACGTGGATTGCTCGGTGGAATTAAATTGAAGTTCATCCGGGTTGACGATGCCGGGATAGTAAAGTGCCCACTGAATTTTGGCGGTGGCGTTCACGAGCGCAGTTTTTTGCGCGGGCTTGCCGGATGCGAGGCGCAGGTCTTCACCGCGTTGGAGATTGATTTCTTCGGCGGCAGATTTCAGCGAGACGAGGCCGTCAATCAACGCGAGGTGAACGCCGCTTTGTTCATCGGCCTCCAGTAAAAATTCCGTGCCGCGAATCGCCCCGGCGGCGAGCGGCGTGTCGAATTCCACATCGGCTGGCTGCTCGCGGTTGAAAAAATAAACGGAGCCGCGCGGCAGACCGAAGCGTTTCTTCTCGGCATTGCGCGGCGGCAAAATTTCCAGCGTGGTCAGTTCGTCGAGGCGCACGATGCTGCGGTCGGAGAGTTGCACGGCGGCGCGGCTGTGAGCGCGGGTGCGAACCTTGTCACCGTCGCGGAGCGTGAGGCCGTTGGTGGCGGCGAGCCAGTTGGTGCTGGCGGCGGAGAAAAATTCGACGGCACCGGCGGCTTCGATGAGACGGCTGTTCTGGGCGCGGGCAACGGCGGCTCCGAGCAGGCTGCACAACAAAATTGCCGGGAGGATTCGCACGCGCAGAGTTTGCAGAATCGGCGGGACAAATTGAAATGGAATTTTTTTTAACGGCCTGACTTTCATTTTACTCACCCGACCGCCGCCTGACGCTGCGCTCGGCGGCGGATTTTTTGCAGCGCGAAAAATTCTACCAAAATTTGCCAAAGGCCGTTGCCGGGCGTCCCTGCGGACGCCCGGCAACGGTTGCGGCGAAATGTTTCGCGCGGAATTCATTTCACGGGTTGGTGATGGTGAACGTGTTTGAGTCGGTGTCGAAATACACGCCTTTGCGGTATTGCACGCGGGTGAACGCGCCGTGGCTGCCGTCGCTGAAGTTCAGCGTGTAGTCATCCCACTTGTCAGACTTGAGCTGAACGTGGAGCGTGCGGGTGTAGCTGCTGGTCGAGCCGTAAGTGTAAGTCAGGTTGGAGGAGCCGCTCGCATCGGTCTGCACGCCGCCGGTGGCGTTGGTGCAAGCAATGTTCTCGCCGGTGTTCATGTGGAACGTGTAGCCGGACGCGTTGCTCGGCGGCGGATTTGGGTTCGTCGGCGGATTAGTCGGCGTGATGCCGCCGCCGCTGCCAGCGTTGTAGGCGTAGGGCAAAACGGGATTCGTGCTGAAAATACCGGACTGGTTCGTGTAGAGCGTGCCGAGGCGATAGAGCCGGCGGTTGAACGTGCAGTTGGAACCGTCAACGTAAGTGAGGTCGTATTCCTCGCGGTCGCCACCGAGGTTGTAGTAGCCGTAGGTGATGACGAGCGTGGCGGTATTCGGCGCCGTGTTGCTGTAAGTATACATATAGACGTTGCCGCCGGGCGTCGTCTCAACTTCGCTGGAGCGCACGGCGTTCGGCATGGCGTAACCGTAGAACGTGCTGACGAAACGGTATTGATCCGGCGACGGCGAGGTGTAAACGTAAAATGTTTTTCCCGACAGCGTCGCGAGCGGCGCGGGCGCGGCGGTGGCGGTGACCACCGGCGGCCAGGTCGGCGGAATGTTCGTGACGGCGGGCGGCGGGGTGCTGCCACCAGCACCAACAGTGGGAGCCGAAATGCCGAGCGAGGAGTCCTGGCTGAACGCACCGTTGTCCGTGTGCTTCAACACCCCGCGACGGTAAGTGCGGCGAACGAAATGTCCGGCGGAACCGTCCGTGAACGTGAGGTCGCAGTCGTAACGATCACCGCCGATGCCGTAGTAGCCGAAGTTGATCTGCAATGTGGCGGTGCTGGCGCTGGTGACGGTGTAGACGCAGGCAAAGGCGTTCGTCGGCGTGCCTTCCTGCACTGTGCCTTGGATTTCACGACCAGCCGTGGCGCTCACAAATTGATAACGATCCGGCACGCCGGAGGATTGGAAAAAATAATCCAAGCCTGCGAGCGTAGCGGGCGGTGCGGGCGGCGCGATGGGCGGCGCAACGACGACGTTGGGGTTCACCACTTCGCCGCTGCCGGTGACAACGGGAGCCACACCGGTGATGCGGAACGGTCCGGCGTCATGGCGTTTCAATTTGCCGTTGCGGAATTCATCACTCGACCAGGTGCCGACGCCGAGGCCGGTGAATTCAAACGTTACGGTCGTGGTGCGGTTGGAAGCGTAGGTCAATTCCGCCTTGGCCGAGCTGTCGCCCAGACGGCTGTAGAGATAGCTGAAATTATCCGTGTCCACGCCGGACAAATCCTGACCGTTGGTGTCCGTGAGAAACTTCGTCACGTCGCCGCCGGGTTGGTCGTCCAATTCCACGCTGATGCCGCCGAGCGTCCACGGCGCGAAACCGTTCGTCGGGCCGTCCACGGTGGCGAGGCGGTAGTAATTAAATTTCACTTCGCCACCGTTCTTGGTGGAGTAAATGCGGTTCACGTTGCGGCCGGTGCCGGGCAGGTATTCGCCGAGACTCGTCCAGCTCATAAAATTCGAGGAGCCTTCGAGCGTGTAGGATTTGCCCAACTCGGTCTGGTATTCGACTTCAATGGCGGTATTGATGCCCAGCGTATTCACGGTCTGGGCGTGGAGCCGATCGAGAGACGACGCGGAAAGCGCGGCGGCGATGGCCAGCAGGGTGCAGGTTTTTTTCATGTTGGTGTTCTTTGGCCACCACGTCGTGTGAAGCGGGCAACCATTGACGGCTCTTTAGCAGCCGTCTTGCCAACACGTTTTTGCAGGGGATTTTGAAACTCGCACCGGAGGCGTGTTCCGGCAGCGGAACGGAAATGTTCCGGCAATAAAGCAGTCAGTCTATGCGAACGCGGAAGAAGCAAGCACCCGACCCGGTGATGTTCGTGGAGAAATTTTGACCGTCGCCGAAGAATGGTGCGCTCCATTGCGTCCACGGCCCGGCGACGTTCGTGGCTTGCTGGATGGTGTAGCGCAAGTTTGCCGCCGTGGGAAAGGCGAGGTTGATGTTCGTGCCAATTTTGCTGGCCACACAATCCATCGGCGTGACGACGTGCAGGATGTTGCTAATGGTAATCGTGCCGAGATCGTTCGTCACTTTCAGCGTATAGGTCGCCGCGTTCGCAGCGGTGACATTCGCCAGTTGCAGAAAAGGAATGGTTGCGCCCGCGAGGTTCGTCCCGTTTTTCTTCCACGAATAATTCATCGGCTGCGCGCCGGTGATGGCGGGCGCAATCGTCACCGTGCTGCCGGTGAAAACCGTTTGCGTGACGACGAGGCTGGACGTGAGCGGCGCGGTCGCGGGCTGATTTGTATTGAGCGCGTAGTTCAGCCACGCCGTGCCGCGCGCGGCGTTCACCCCATCCACGGCGATGATGTATTGCCGTGTCTTCACGCACTGAAACGTCACCCGCGCCGCGCCTTGCGACGCCACGCTGTCGTTGTCGCACGCGATGGAAATCAGATTCGTGTAGCTCGTGAGCGTGCCGTTGTAGGTATAGACCTCCATCACCGTGTCGTAAGAACTGCCGATGGTGTCGAGCGTCATTGTGCCGTTCGTGGGCGGCTGGTATTGCAGCCAATACGACGCGCCGCCCGTCACGCCGCAATGCGGCGGCTCGCTGGGGTCGGACGTGGCGAAGGTGGTGTTGAAAATCTGGCTGCCGTTGTAGCCACGCACCACGCCAATCTTCGTTGTCAGTGTGCCGCCGCCCAGCCCGCCGGGACGGATGACAACTTTGGAGCCAATCAAAATTGCGTTGCCGCCATTCGTCCCGCTACCGTCATCGCCGATGAGCGGGAACAGCAGCGCGTCAAATAATTTGTCCTCGGCGAGCGTGTTCGTGGAGCCGTCGGAGTTGATTTGGATTTCCACCGGCGTCGTGAAAAAACGCACGCGGTTATTGCCGTTGCCCACCGTCACGCGCAACTGATAACGCCCCACATTCGTGGGCTGCAAACTGGCGATGAAATAATTTGTGCCGCTCTGGTTCGTGTCTTCAACGTCGTTGAAATACCACTGGAACTGCGCGCCGCCAGCGGCGGCCATGTTGACGGCCAAGTTCACTGGATCGCCCTGCTTCGCCGCGCGGTCATTGGGCGTGCTCACGATGATGGGTGGTGGCGAAGCAGCCGGTAGGAAACTCCAATTCAAAACCACCGAACCGGTCGCGCCTTGATAGCCGTCCACGGCAATTTCATAACTGCGCCCGGCAATCGCGCCAATCTGGATGATGCTCGTCGGCGCAGCGGCGGGGTCATCGTCATTGCGCACCTCTTCGTGCAACTGGTTCACCGTTGTCCCATTCGTCGGGCTTAATGTGTAAGCTGACATCAACGTGTCGAAGCTGCTGCCATGCGTGTCGAAGGTGGCCACGCCGTTCGTCGGCGCGACCCACGAAATCCATAGCGAATGGCCGCCGACTTTACCGCCGTGCTTCGGCTCGCCCACCTCAACCGTCGCGGTGGAATTATTTCCCGCCAAAGTTCCGTTAGTAGAAAAAATCGTTTCGCGGTTGGTGAAAAAATCTTGAAACGAAGCCGCCTGCGCATCCGCCATCGCCGCGCAGACGCAGAAAACCAAAGCGGTCGCCGCGCCCCGGAGGACGCCGCTGCCCAGCCAGATTTTTAGGCCGCACTTCATGAATTGCGCACAGTATCGCATAAACACCGGAACGCGTCCGGCAAATTTTATGTTTAGCAATCCTGTTGCCAATGTGAATTCCTGCGAAATTGCAGGCGAAATACGAAGGTGAGAGTTACAAACTGACGCCGATGTTCCGGTAGCGGAACAGACTATTCCTTTTCCACGCGCAGTTCCGGCCATTTTTCCAAACGCCGCAACAAAGCCTGCGGCGACATGCCGAGTTTCGTCGCCGCGCGGCGGATGCCGCCATTCGCCTCGCGCAACGTTTCGCGGATGAGCCGATACTCCTGCGCTTCGATTGGTGAAAGATTTCGATCGGCGGGCAATGGCTCGGAAGAAGTTGAAGCCGACAGCGGCGCGGCAACAGCGGCAGATGCAGAACTGCGGTTCAGCCAGTTCGCATCCAGCGCGAGCCACTTGGCATCGTCGGAAGTTTTCAGCAGCGAACGCTCCAGCACGTTGCGCAACTCGCGGACGTTGCCGGGAAAATCATGCGCGGAAAGTTTCGACAAATCTTCCGGCGTCAGCAGCGGCTTGGTGCGGCTGTATTTTTGCGCCAGTTGACCGAGCAGCAATTCCGCGAGTCCGGGAATTTCTCCGCGCCGTTTCCGCAACGGCGGCAGCTCGATGCTGAACACGTCGAAGCGATACAATAAATCTTCGCGGAAACGTCCGGCCTTCACCTCGTCCGCGAGATTTTTATTCGTCGCGGCGATGAATCGTCCCGTGAACGGCTGCGCCTCCGTGCTGCCGAGTGCGCGATACTCGCGGGCCTCCAGCAACCGCAGCAGCTTGGCTTGCAACGCCAACGGCACTTCGCCGATTTCATCGAGGAATAAAGTTCCATTCGCCGCCGCCGCCACGAGGCCACCGCGTTTTTTGTCCGCGCCCGTGAACGCGCCGCGTTCTGCGCCGAACAATTCCGATTCAAACATCTCCGCTGGCAACGCCGCACAGTTCACTGCGATGAACGGCGCTTTGCCATCAGGAAAACTCAACTGATGCAGCACGCACGCCGCGAGATCCTTGCCCGCGCCCGTTTCGCCCGTGAGCAACACCGTGCTGGCCGCGTGCTTCGCCGCCTGCTTTAACTGCTGCAACACATCGCGCATCGCTGGCGATTCGCCGAACATCTCGCTTGTAACCGTCGGCGTGGTGCGCGATTGCATCCGCAACGTGGCACGACCCAGCGCGGCGGCGAGCGCATCCACGGCAATCGGCTTGGTGAGATACTCGAACAGCCCGTTGCGCGTGAGCGACACCGCCTCGCTCAAATCCGGCGCGCCCGTAATCATCACGACGGGCGAATCGGGATTGCGGCGGGAAATCTGGTTGAAAAAATCGTAGCCCTTGCCGTCCGGCAAATGATTGTCCAGCAGGATGAGGTCGAAAGTTTTTGCCGCCGCAATTTCCCGCGCGCTCACGAGCGTGTGTGCCAGCGTCACTTTTCCGCCAGCCTCGCGGACGACATTCGCCACCATCGTCGCGAACGACACGTCGTCATCCACGATGAAGCAGGAGAAATTTTCTGCGGGTTTGCCGTTCACAATTCTGTGATGGCAGTGTAGCGCAAGCCCGCGTCACTTCAAGCTGCGGCTGACGGCGTTCAGCAATTCCGCCAGCGCGAAAGGTTTGTTCAGTTCCGTCACGCCTTCCAGATTATCCGCGCCTGCCTCGCCGCTGGCGATGATTGTCGGCAACCCGGGTTTCAGCTTGCGGATTTCGGCGATGGCTTGCGGGCCGCTCATCACGGGCATGGAATTGTCGGTGATGAAGAGGCGGATCTCGGCGGAATGTTTCTTGAACAAGGTGAGCGCCTCGGCTCCGTTCGCTGCCGTGATGACGCGATAATTAAATTCCTGCAACTCGGCCGCGACCAGTTCGCACAACGCCTGCTCGTCGTCCGCCACCAGAATCAATTCGCCGTTGCCGCGCGGCAACACGTCCTCGGCCTTCGCCAGCGTTGCCGGAGAAAATTCCGGCGCGCACGGGATGAACACTTCAAACGTCGTCCCCTGCCCGACCTCGCTCTCGACGCGCAGGAATCCGCCGTGGCTTTTCAAAATACGGACAACGGTAGCCAGCCCGATCCCCGTGCCTTTGCCCTCGCCCTTCGTCGTGAAGAACGGTTCAAAGATTTTCGCCTTCACTTCCGGCGGCATGCCCGTGCCCGTGTCGGAAACGGCGAGCGAAATGAATTTTCCCGGCTGACCATCTGGAATTTCCTTCGCCTCTTCTTCCGTCAACGTGACGTTGTCCGCCACGAAGGAAAGTTTGCCGCCATCCGGCATCGCATCGCGGGCGTTTAC
>JBEEMY010000055.1:0-12659 GCA_041192415.1 Verrucomicrobiota bacterium
GCGCTCGATGCCGGCGCCATCGTGCAGCAGCGGCAATATTGCCGGGCACGAGGATCAAGGCCCACGGGCGGGGCGCTTGGTGCATGAAGTCTTCACGATGGGGTTGGGAATGTTCTTTTCCGGCGCAATCGAGGCGGTTTTGAGTTCTGCGCTTTGCTTTTCCATCCGGCTGGCAAGTTGCAGCATGGCCAATCCGCAGAGGCCGGCCAGCAGCCAGCCTGCGAGGACGAGCCGTCCGGTCTGCTTCTTGAGGACGGTGACCGCCGCCGCCGATTCTTCCGCCAAGTCGCGCAGATACCGGATCTCGGCTTCCAGACGGACGCTTTTATCCTCGGGCACGACAGGCGTGGCCGGTTCGTCCGGGCCGTTCGTCGGCTGCGCGGACACGTCCGCACCAATCATCTCTTCGATAAAAGGCGAATCGCTGTTGTCTTCTTTCATGGGCAAAAAATCAGGCGGGCGTTGAAGCGGTTTTATTTCGGCTTCAACTGCGGGAACAGAATCACGTCGCGGATGCTTTCCTGGCCGAGGAGCATCATGCACAGGCGGTCGATGCCGATGCCGATGCCGCCGGCGGGCGGCATTCCGTGTTCGAGCGCAACGAGAAAATCCTCGTCCAGCTTCTGCTGTTCGCCGCCGGCCTGATGTTCCAGCGTGGCGCGCTGCGCGATGGGATCGTTCTGCTCGGTGTAGCCGGGCGAAATTTCCTGGCCGTTGATGCAGCACTCGAAGACTTCGACGGTCGTCGGATCATCGGGCGAAAGCTTGGCGAGCGGCACGAGTTCCTTGGGCAGATGCGTGACGAACGTTGGATTGATGAGTGTGGGCTCAATGAATTTGGAGAACACGGCGTTCGTGACTTCAAAATCTTCAAACTCCTTGCCGATTTCCGCGCCCATGTCGTGCGCCTTTTGACGGCGTTCGGCAGAGGAAAGGGTGAACCAATCCGCCCCGGCTTTTTCTTTGACGAGGTCGTTGTATTTCGCGCGGCGCCAAGTCGTGAGGTCAATCGTGCGGGTGACTTTACCTTCGGCATCTTTGAATTCGATGACAAGCGTGCCGAGAACTTTCTGCGCGACGTGTTTGATGAGCGACTCCACCGTTTCCATCATCGTGTTGTAATCGCCGAACGCCTGATACGCTTCGAGCATCGTGAATTCGGGATTGTGCCGACGCGAGAGACCTTCGTTGCGGAAGTTTTTGCCGATCTCAAAAAGTTTATCAATGCCGCCGACGAGCAGCCGCTTATGGTAAAGCTCCAGCGCGATGCGCAGATAAAATTCGCAGCCGAGGGCGTTGTGAAAGGTTTTGAACGGTTGCGCCGCTGCGCCGCCGGGAATCGCCTGCATCGCGGGCGTCTCGACTTCGACGTAGCCGCGACTGTGAAAGAAGCTGCGGATTTCGTGAACGATGGCGCTGCGCTTGAGAAAAACTTCTTTCACGTCAGGATTGCCAATGAGATCAAGGTAACGCTGGCGATAACGGATTTCCGTGTCTTCGAGTCCGTGCCACTTGGCGGGCGGCGGGCGCAGGGCTTTGGACACTATGGTGAACGATTCCAGTTTGATACTTGGTTCGCCGGTCTTGGTGCGGAACAACGTGCCGGTGACACCGACGAAATCGCCGAGGTCGAGGTGCGTGAAAATACCGAACTGCTCGTCGCCCAAAGTGTTTTTCTGCGCGTAACATTGGATGCGTCCGCTCTGGTCGCGCACGTCAATGAACATGGATTTGCCCATGTCACGATGCGCGGTGATGCGTCCGGCAACGGAAACTTTCGTGCCTTCCGGCAGCGCGCCAGAATCGAAGCCGCTGCGGGCGGTGTTGCACTGGGTGTCCGGCGTAAATTTATTTTGGAACGGGTCAATGCCTTTGGCGCGGAGAGCGTCGAGCTTTTCGCGGCGTTGCTTGATGAGGGAATTTTCATCTTGAGGCTTGGCTGCGGGCGGAGTCGTCGGTTTGGGTTCCATAAAAATACGGCGGGCATTAAAGCATAAAATTGGGGGCGAAACCAAGAAGCAAAACGGGGCGGGCGGTTTCGCGCGTCGAACGCGAAGCTGGCGCCGGCAGAATTTTTCGGGTGCATTTATGCCCGCTGCCGGTTTAATCTTTGCCGCATGAAATCGCTTGAAAACCAAATTGCTGTTGTCACCGGTGCGGGTCGTGGAATTGGCCGCGCCATCGCGTTGAAATTTGCCGCCGAGGGCGCGGATGTGGTCGTCGTCTCGCGCACGGTGGAAAATTCCGAGAAGGTCGCGGCGGAAATCCGCGCGCTGGGTCGCAAGGCGTGGGCGCTGGCGGTGGATGTGGCGGACGGCGCGGCGGTGACGGCGGCGGCCGATAAAATTATCACGGACTGTGGCAAAGTGGACATCCTCGTGAACAACGCGGGCGTGACGCGCGACGGTTTGCTGATGCGCATGAGCGACGCGGATTGGGACACGGTGTTGAACACGAATCTCAAGGGCGCCTTTCATTTTACGCGGGCTTTTTTCCGCACGTTCGCCAAGCAGCGCGCGGGTCGCATCCTGAACATTTCTTCGGTCATCGGCCTCATCGGCAATCCGGGGCAGAGCAATTACGCGGCGAGCAAGGCGGGACTGATTGGGTTCACGCAGTCGGTCGCGCGCGAGCTGGCCGGTCGCGGCGTGACGGTGAACGCCATCGCGCCGGGCTTCATCGAAACGGACATGACTTCGGAGCTGAACGAGGAATTGAAGACGAACATTCTGCGCTCGATTCCGCTGGGCAAGTTCGGTGCGGCGGATGACATCGCGAACGCGGCATTGTTTCTCGCCAGCCCCGGCGCGCGCTACATCACCGGTCAGGTCTTGACGGTGGATGGCGGCATGGTGATGTGACGTGGTGGAATTTTTCGCGCTGCGAAAAATCCGACGACGCTTGTCCCGCCGAAGTTGGACGAAGGCGGAAGCGAAACGTCATGCGGCGGTCATGCGGAACGAAATCGCCCGCCACAAAGTGTCCGCTCTGCCCTGTTTTGGTTTAGATCACGCCCGGCATCATCAGGTGTCGGCCGGCGAATTTTTCTACGCGGGGCCAGACTTCTTCGGCTTTCAGGTCGTGCAGGCAAAATGGTTTTTCAAAGCGGCAGTAGTCGGAGCAGGGGCGATAGGGGCAGGCTTTGCCTTCAAAAACTTCCGCCGCCGGATGCAGCGGCACGAACCATTCTGGCATGGACGGGCCGTAGAGCGTGAAGGTCGGCACGCCGCAGATGGCGGCGAGATGGCCGGGGCCGGAGCAGTTGCCGATGAAAATTCCCGCGCGATCAATGTGCGTGAGCAGCTCGGCGACGGTGCGCGGGCTGGCGGGATTTTCACCGTGACTTTGCCACCACGCGACTTGATCCGGGTCGCAAGCGATCTGCACGGCGAAATTTTTTTGGCGGAGTTGCGCGGCGATTTTTTGAAAATTTTCCAGCGGCCAGACGCGCGCGGGCAGGCGCGCGCCGGAGTGGACGAGCGCCACGGACTGATGTTGGCGCGGGGACAAAGGTAACTGCTGGCGGGCCGGCAGGTTCAGACCGAGAACGCGGCCGGCTTCGCGCCAGTAGTCGTAATGATGCGCGAGCGGGCCGGGGCGCGTGAGGCATTGCGTGAGGTAGCGGTCGCTTTTCAGGCGGGAGAAGCCGATGCGTTCAGCGGCGCCGGAGGCCTTGAGAAAATAATGGTCGCGCGGATCCCAGCGGGCGGAGACAGCGTAGTCGAATTTTTCGGCGATGAGCCGGCGACGCAGGCGAAACATTTCCAGCCACGGCCAGTTCCAGAGGCGATACTTGCCTTCAAAAGCCGTCCACGGGGCGTTGAAGGTTTCAATCTTAACGTCGGGCCAGAGGCGGGGGCGGAGTTCTTCGGCGAAGGGTTTGGCGACGAGCGTGACGGCGTAGCGTTCGGACGCGGCGCGGAGAAATGGCGTGGCGATGACGAGGTCGCCAAGCCCCCAAAATTGCAGGACAAGCAGGCGGGGTTTCACGCGGGTTAGGCGGGCAATAGCCGTGGGCGCGGCAGGGGTTTGATGCGCGGCACGACGACCGCCTCCCGTTTGGGTGCGCAGATGCCCCAGTTGAGCGCAACACTGAAGCCAACGATGTAGGCAAACGAACCGATGTCGGACGAATAGGCACCGAAGAGAATAAAATATCCGATGAAACGCTGGAGGCACATGATCATCAGAAACGTATTTACAGTTTTCAATTCCGCGTCGCCATATTTGAAATTCCGATACATGACAAAGAGCGAGGCCAGCGCGACCCAGAAATAACTGATGGCGCCCCAAAAGCCAAAGGGCATGAGGGTGGAGAGCGGGCCGTTGTGGTAGTCGCCCGAAATCGCGAGTGAATTGTAGTTGCCGTCCATTTTGGCTGCCCAGGTATTTGCTAAAACGCTGTCGCCCGTCATCATCATATCTTGGCGAGACATGGAATAGCCTTTGCCCAGCAGCAGGTATTGGGGCACTTGCGGCCAAATATCCCGCCACATATCTTCGCGCCACTTGCTGCTGCCTTCGGCATCCATCCTTACTTCTTGATCTAATTCCAACAGCGGCACAAAGCTCAACGTGCGCTGAAATGTGGTTGGCAGATGTTTGGCGGTGGGAACCAGCAAGGTGGCGGTGGTCACCAGAACCATTATGGCCACCATCAAATACCGCGTCCGATGCAAACCTTCGACGAAAAATAGCATCGTCATCATCATGAGATAGCTGACGAGCGTGATGCGGTATCCACCCATCATCGTCAGCGCCAGCAGCAGGAAAAACAGGCCGAAACGCAAGGGGCGGTCGCCGCGCAAGATGCCGCGTAGCCCGTATTTGGCCAGCATGAGGTTCGCAATCGCCCCGGCGGAACCGGCGAAGGAGCCTAGCCGGGACGTGCTAAACGAGAATTCGCCAGTTGAGGCGGCTGCCTCCGAGGGGGGAATCAGCAGGTTGATATAATTCAACGGACTCGGCAGAAAGCGGAACAAGTCGCTCACCAGTTGCAGCGTGCCCGGCAGAAAAAACAGCAGGATATAAAAATTGCGCTGCGATTTTGGGATGTAGCGCGAGGTCATCGCAAAAAACGTGGCGCAGCCGAGGAAGAGGGCGATGTATTTTTTCCCGCCCGCCACATCGCCACCCAACGCCTTGAGACCGATGCCGCCGGTGAGTTCCGCCGTGGCAAAGACCATCGCAATCGTAAATAAAAACGGCCACGTCAGCAGCGCGGGCGAAACGAAGCGTTTGCTGCTGTTCATCGTGCGATCCACGATGGCGATGCCCAGACACAAGATGACCGCGACCTGCGACAGCGGCGGATTGCCTTGCAGAAAGAAGCAATAAATCGGGCTGCTCAATCCAAAAATCATCAGCTCGTAATTCCATTTGATAAGCACCGGCGAAATGATGAGCAGGGCGACGAGACCAAAAAATCCCAGCGTGCCGTAGTCCAACGGATTGCAAAGCATCCAGCCCACAATCATCGCGAGCGGAATGCAGATCGCGTAAGTGATCAGGGCGCGGATGGCAACGGCGGGGTTGGTCACGGTGTTTGGTAAAATTTAACCGCGCCAAAGTAAGCGCGCCGGGCGGCTCCTGCAATCGGAAATATGCTTGGCTGGGTGGTCACCACGCTAACGCGGTCGGTCGTCGGACAGCATTTTTTTCCGCAACCAGTGCTGCAACGGTTTTTCAAACCAGTGATAGCTCGCCAGCGAAACGCCAATTACCAGCCCAAGAAAAACCAGCAGTGCCGCCGGGTTGGTGAAGAGTGACTTGGGCCAGCCGCACCTGATGGCGAGGATGATGACCAGTAGTTGCAGCGGAAAATGCAGGAGATAGGAGGAGTAACTGATGTTTCCCAAAAATGCCAGCCGCCGACCCAAGGTGCCGCGCTTGGTTTCCCAAAGCGCCAGCAACACCAGCGTCGCGGGAAAGAGGAACAGGTCGTAGGAGTAAGTTGTCAGCAGAATAATCGTCTGGCCGATGACAAAATTATCAGGCGCTGCGCCCAGATGACACCACGCCCGGTAAGCGAAATTCATTGAGTAGTTCACCGGAAAAAAAATCCAAATCACACCCAGTGCCAGCACGATGTTGCGCACCGGGATGTCGCGCGTCTGGATTTGACTGAAGAATTTGAAGGCCAGTCCGCCCATAAAAAAACCAAGGATGCCTTTGCCGACCAACCAGGAATCATTTTGCATGAGCAGCAATCCGGTCAGGCCGTAGCCGAGGACTAATTTCCAATCCAGCAAGCGCAGGCGGCAGAGCGAAAAAAACATGAGGTAGAGCCACACCTCCACGGAAACGGACCAGATGGGGCTGTTGAAAGAGACCCCGTCCTCCCAGCCCCAGTTCGAGGCGAAGAAAATCTGCAACGCGAAATGATACCAGTCATTGTAGCCGGCATCGCCCCAATAACTGCCGTCGAGATGGCGGATGGCATAGGTGGCGCCCGCCGCCGCCAGCAGCGTGACGAAATGCAGCGGGTAGAGCCGCGAAAACCGCAGGCTGGCAAACTGTTTGAAGGTGACTTTTTTTTCGGCGATGGCTTGGGCATACAGCCAGAAAAAAATAAATCCGGAAAGGCAGAAAAATAAATCCACCGCCATCAAGCCTTGTTCATACACCGGTCGCAGGATGGTGTAGAAAGGCAATTGATGCGGGTCGCCATGAAACGGGCTGCGTCCGTCATATAAAAAATTACCCCAATGATAAATCACGACCAGCAGAGCCGCGAGGCCGCGCAAGTTATCGAGTGCGTAAAAATGTTTTGGCCGGGAGGTCACTGGTTCAACTCTGTTGCAAGCTGTTCCGCACCCGTTTCAAAATCGGCAGGGAAAAATACCGGTAGACCAGCGCGGAAAAAACCAGCGTCAAGGTCAGCGGCACGACTGTCCGCCACGCATACGCCAGCAGGCTGCCGTGGCTGGGGCCGGTGTGTTCGTGAAACCAGCCGACGATGGGGCCGTGAAACAAAAACCATTCGAAGCTGATGACGCCGATGAAACGCAACGGCCCGGAACTTAAGATGCGCGCGCCCACGCTGCGGGTATCAAACACAAAAAACAACATTAGCATCGCGGACACGGCGGGCATCAGGTGGGCGAATTCAATACTCCAACGCGTCGGATATGCGCGCAGGTCAAAATATTTCACCCAGAGACCTTGATCCAGCAACGTCACCGCCATCAGCAACACGCCCACATATCCCAGCAAGCCCAACACCTCCAGCCGATTTTTTTCTTCGCCTTTCGTCAGCCCGACATAAATCCCGGCGAAGGCCACGCCATACCCGAAGTAATCCAGTTCACAGGGAAAGCGCCGCAGTTTCAACCAGACTTGGGTAAATAGTTCCGTGTGGTAGTCCGGCAATACCGTCATGTCCGCCGGCCAAGTGAAATGTCGCACCAGCAGCGGAATGGCGAACAGCAGGACGAAAATAAAACCGGCCGTGGTTTTCACCGTCCGCCCGCGCGTGAGCCAGAACAGCAGCGGCAGCAAGATGTAGAAATGCGATTCCACTACCAGGCTCCAATAGACGCCGTTCAAGTTGGGCGAGATGGACATGAAATTGCCGAGCCCCAGCGCCCACATCCAAGCCGAGTGGACATAGCCCGGGTCACGGAACTGCCACCAGTAAAAGCCCAGAAATAAAACGAGCGAGAGATAAAACGGCGGGATGATTTTGCCCAGCCGCCGCCGCGCATAGCCGCGCTGATACCAGAACTGCGGATCGGTGGCGCGTTTCAGAAAAAATGGATACGAAATCAGGAAGCCGGACAGCACAAAAAAAATCGGCACGCCCATCCAGCCCGCCGCGATGATGTAACCCGCCACGCGCGCCAGCACGCCATGCGCGGGATTCGTGTAAAGCGTGTGAAAGGCGACGACCAGCAAAATGGCCACGCCGCGCAAGCCATCCAGCACATGAAAATGGCTGCCGGAACTGGTGGACACTTCCCAGCGTTGGAGCAGGCGGGCAAACATGGGCGGCAGTCTGGCGCAAAGGCGGTCGGCAATTCAATGTCAAAGCAGTTGCGTTATCGCCGGCCGCCCTTGCGCGCCGCTTGTCAAAAAAATTTCCGCCTGCTAGTGTCGCGGCCTTGCACCAGAAACGCGTCACTATTTACGACATCGCCGCGAAGATCGGAGTTTCCCACGCGACGGTGGCGCTGGCGTTGCGCAATCATCACCGCATCTCCGCGCCGCGCCGCGTGGAAGTCCAGCGCGTCGCGGCGGAAATGGGCTACGCACCGGATCCGCTGCTGGCGGTGCTGGCGGCGTATCGTTCGCAAATCCATCCGGGCAAAAGTTTGCAGAGCGCCATCGCGTGGATCAACCACTGGGAGCAGCCGGAAAAATTGCGCGGGGCGCACCGCGAGTTCGATGCCTACTGGCACGGCGCGGAGAAAGCGGCCAAACGTTTCGGCTACCGGCTGGATGAAATCTGCTGGGAGCCGGGTTTTACGGCGCGGCGGTTTGAACAGATTTTGCTGACGCGGGCGATCCGCGGCGTGTTGATTCCGCCGCACAGTGCGCGCGCCGGATTCGCATCTGGTGACTTCGGATCAGCAGCGGGCGGTGGTCATGGCGTTGCAGAAAATCAGCAGCTACGGCTACCGGCGCATCGGCATGACGGTGGCGGAACAGTTTGATAAAAACATCGGCGGAAATTTCACCGGCGGATTTTTTGCGGCGCAAAAGCTGTATAACATTCCCGGCGTGAATTCGCTCTTGCTGACCGATGAAGCTGGCTTGCGGATGAAAACCGCCAAGGCCAAGCAATCGTTCCAACGTTGGTTGGAAAAAACCAAGCCGGACGCGGTGCTGACGGCGGATCCGTGTATCCCGGCGCTGCTCCGCGAGCTGGGCTATCGCATCCCGCAGGACATCGCGGTGGCGGGGACGGGCATTGATGTGCCGGTGGATGCGGGCATTGATCAACACTCCGAAGCCATCGGGCGCATGGCGGTGGAGATGCTCGTCTCGCAAATTAATTTGAACGAGCGCGGCGAGCCGGAGGATCCGTCGCGCATCCTCATCGAGAGCCGCTGGCGCGACGGTAAATCTTTGCCGGTGCGCAAAAAATCCTGACGGGAAATTTCTCAACCAGTCGGTTGGCGCTGCAATCTGGAACGCCGCGCTCCCCATCAAATTACATTCCACACCCTTGCGGAATGTGACTGGTAAACCGGTTTTGCGTTTGTAACTTTTTGTAATTGGGAGAGAGTAGGCACACCAACCTGCGCCCGTTCGCCTGCTGGAAGCAGAATTGATTTTCCCAAAACCGATTTTTACATTTTCATTCAAGGATACAAGTGACCGTCACCAACCAAAATTCAACCACCAGTTCCAAGCCCAACCGATCGCTCACGCGCGCCTTCGACCTGTGTGTGCGCAAGACCCGCCACAACATCCAGCGCCTCGCCGACGAACCCAAGGCCGCCGCGTGGGCGGTGGATGGAAATTATTTCGCGCACCCCGAAGGTTTCAATGACCTCGGCAACTGGACCACCTCGTTCATCACCGGCATGGCGCTCATCGCCTGGCGCGCGACGCCCGTCCTCCGAAGCAATTCTGCGGAGGGTGGAGCGGATGAGTTTTTTCTCCAGCAACTGCTCCGCCTTGCGCCCGCGTATCGCGCGAAGGCGTTCAATCCCAAATTCCATTCGCATCACGACATGGGGTTTCTCTATTCGCTGTATTCAGTCGCGCTCTACAAATTGACCGGCGATAAAATGCACCGCGAAGTGGGCCTGCAAGCGGCGGCGGCGCTCGCGCTGCGGTTCAATCACACGGGAAATTTCATCCGCGCGTGGGGCGCGCTCGGCACGGACGAGCAGGCGAACATGGCCATCATTGACTGCATGATGAACCTGCCGCTGCTCTTCTGGGCCGCGCAGGAAACTGGCGACCAAAAATTCCGCGACTTCGCCATCCGTTCGGCGGACACCACGCTGAAACATTTCATCCGCGTGGACGACTCCGTGTATCACGCCTTCCGTTTTGATTTGAAAACCGGCGCGCCGGTTGGCGGCGATAATTATTGCGGGCGCGATGTGGAGACGCACTGGGCGCGCGGCACGGGCTGGGCGATTTACGGCTTCGCCATCGCCCATCGTTACACCGGCGACAAAAAATATCTCGATGCCGCGCTGCGGCTGGCGCGGAAATTTAACCAAGAACTAAACGGCGACGTGCTGCCGGTGTGGGATTTCAAACTGCCCGCCGGTGAAGCGCCGTTGCGTGATACTTCTGCTGCCGCCATCGTGGTCTGCGGTTATCAGGAACTGGAAAAACTTGGCGCGGCGGATGCGCTCATCACGAAGACAAAGGAATCACTGCTGCAAAATCTTTGCGCGGAAAAATTTCTCAATTCCGATCTGGCCGTTCCCGGCGTGTTGCGCGACGGTCAAGTGGGCGCGAACGGCTCCGGCTCCGCGCAGAACGCCTACATGACCTGGGGTGATTATTATTTGATGGAAGCGCTCGCCCGTGAACTGAATCACGGCGAAACGTGGTGGTGAAGCCAGTGCAAAATGGCCGCGCCGCCCGCCGCCGTTTTTTTAATTTTTCCGCACTGCCTTCACCACGAACGGCAGCGTGTTTTTCCGGCTGGTTTATCCGTGAGCCAGGTCACGCCTTCGGCAGCTTCTCCCGGTAATCCGTCGGCGACACACCGCATTGTTTACGGAAGACGCGGTTGAAATGCGTGAGCGACTGGAAGCCCACTTCGTAAGCCACCTCGCTGACGCGGCGATTCGGGTTCAGTAAAAGATTTTTCGCCTTCTCGATACGCACGCGTGACAGATGGTCGGTGAAGTTGATGCCCGTGGCCTGCTTGAACATCTTGCAGAAATAAAACGTGCTCGTGTTCACCGCGCGCGCCACGTCGCCGAGCGAAATATCCTCACCCTGATGGTCGCGGATAAATGCTTTCGCCTTCGTGATCTTCGGCGGCTCGGCGGTCTGTTCTTGCACGAGAATCTGGTTGCAGACCAGCGCGAGGTGTTCCGCAAAAATGGTCAACAGGCGGATCATCGCCTCGTATTGCGCGGGCTTGATGACGCGCGTGTGAAAATAAGTTTCCTCCAGCGCGCGCAAATCCACCTTGAGGCCCCAGTCCACAATCTGTTTCGTCGTGCGGGCGAATTGCGTTTTTGTCGGCTGCTTCAGCAACACCTGACCGGTCTGCAAGTAACCGATAGTTTTGTTGTCCACCTGCACCGGCACGGCGGTGTCGCACAATCCGGCGAAACAGGTGGCGGACCGCGCCTCGCGACCGGGGCCGGCGAGTTTTTGTTGCGTTTCCAGGCAGGCCGCGCAAGTGCGGCTGTGCTGCGCCATGAGTGCGCAAAAGGGATTTTCGTTTTTGCGTCCGCGATGCACCGGCTGCCACGTCTCTACCGGGCGCAACGTGAGCGGCAAGCCCGTCGTGTCCATGAACGCGCGCTCGTAGTCCTGAAAAATCTGCGTGCGGGAGAACCGCTCCATCAGTTGGTTATTCTTGGCTTGGAACACGCCGTCAGGTTAATCCCTGACGCGAATGTGGCAAGGCGTGTTTCTTGGGTTGTCGCGATTTGGAGTGCGCGGGCATGACCGCGCTTTGTAACGGGGAGACATGTCTCCCCGTTACAAAGCGGCGACGTGTCGCCGCACTCCACATTCTGCGCGACCGTTCATTCGTTCAAGCCCCCGTGCGGATAGCCGCGCTGCGCGAGAATTTCCGCCAGCACCACCGTGATGGTCGTCGCCCGCAGGCTGTTGGCGGTCGCCGTTTGGGAAGCCGCCGACCCCGATGCCGTCGCCGTTTTGGAAACAATCATCAACGCCCGGCAGGAACATCCGGTCGGATCGGCGGCGGCTGATTTGTATGCCTGATGTTTCATGATGCAGCCCCAGACTAATCCAAAATCCGGCGGCGGCTACACCACCATTGGCGATTGCTGGACTGAAATTGCGGAAGGGAATTCCAACGGCGGTTCAATTCCGGTGTTCCACTTCGGCGGTGAGCGTGGGCTTGAGGCCGGCCAGCACGGGGAGGAGATGATTGAGGACTTGCTCGGCGGTGGCGCGGAAAAGCCGACCGCGCGTGCTGATTTTCACCCAGCCGGTTTCATCGCGGTAATACCGCTCGGTCGCGGACTTGGAGCGGAGCAGGATGACGTAGCGGTCGTTGGTTAATTTCATAGTGATGGAATTAGTGGTTCACAAACTTTCAAACCGCAGATGGACGCAGATAAACGCAGATTAAAAACCTCCCCATCGGCGTCCATCGGCGAAATCTGCGGACTGGTAACTTGGGTAGCGGCTAACCGCATCGGAAAACTTTTCCTGACCCAACCCAGAAAAATCCACGCAGAAATTATTTACCCGCCTTCAAATCCCCGCCGCTAAAATAGTTTTCACACAGCCTCGCGCATGGTTAGGCGGCATCATCTGTAGTGTCCCCAATTGCTTTGGTCAGCATACTGTTGGAGGCCAGCATCGGCCCAATTAGCAACAAAGGCAGAATCACCGGCCACGGAAACTTGGAGGAGGTGAGCGCGAAGTGCAGGACTACTGGCAACCCTATCGCTGCGAGCCAAAGCATTGTGTTGGTCTTCACGAGCTTGCTCTTTTGTGATGTTGTCATGGTGTGTTTGCTTCGTTGTGTTGTT
>JBEEMY010000056.1:0-8489 GCA_041192415.1 Verrucomicrobiota bacterium
GGTTTCAGGTTTCAGGTTTCAGGTTTCAGGTTTCAGGTTTCAGGTTTCTAGAGATACGTTCCGCGCCAGTGCAGTTTTCTCCGCATGGCTTCGAGGAACGAGCCGTGCGCCAGCCGCATCAGGCGCACGGAATGACGGCTGCGGCGGATGGTGATTTCGTCGCCCGCATCCAGTTCACCGACAATCTGGCCGTCGGCGTTTAAGAACGCGGCGGGCGCGGCATTGATGGCTTTTACGCGAATGGTCGCGGACAGCGGCAGGATGATGGAACGATTCGACAATGCGTGCGGGCAAATCGGCGTGAGCGCAAATACTTCGGCCGTGGGCAAAACAATCGCGCCGCCAGCGGCGAGCGAATACGCGGTGGAACCGGTGGGTGAACTTAAAATCAACCCATCGCAACGGTAGCGGGTCACGAGTTCGCCGTTGACCGAAACATCCAGCGCAATCAAACGCGAAACAGCGCCGCGCGTGATGACAATGTCGTTGAGTGCCGTGGCGGTGAGTTTGCTGCCGTGGCAAATACCGCTGGCCTCGATGAGCGCGCGGGATTCAAATTTGAATTCGCCCGCCCAAATGCACTTGAGCGCGGCGGCAATTTTATCCGACGGAACAGCAGTGAGAAAACCGAGGCTGCCGATGTTCACGCCGAGCATGGGCGTGCGCGAGCCAGCAATCTGCCGCGCGGCGTGGAGCATCGTGCCGTCGCCGCCAAAGATGAGGAGCAGGTCGGTTTCTTTGGCGAGTGCGGCGGCATCGGCGCGGACTTCGCATTTGAGCCGGGAGATTTTAGCCGTGGCGGCGTCGCAAAAAACTTTTCGACCGGCGCGCTGGATGAGGCGGGCGGCGGTGCGCACGCTTTCGGCGCAGGCGGCTTTGTCCGCGTTGCCCACGAGGCCGATGCGTTGGAATTGGTCAGCGGACTTTTTCAATCAGCGTTAAAAACTCTTTGTTGCCGGCGGGGCCGAGCAGCGGTGATTGAACCACACCGCGCCAACAAAGGCCAGCCTGCGCGGAAATAAATTCTTCCAACTCGGCCAGCACGCGGTCATGCACGGCGGTATCGGTGATGACGCCCCTGCCCTTGTCCGCCTCGGCCTTGCCCGCCTCGAACTGCGGCTTGATGAGCGCAACAATTTTGCCGTCTGGTTTCAGCAACGGCATGGCGGGCGGCAGGATTTTTTTCAGCGAGATGAAGGAACAATCCACGACCACAAGGTCGGCGGGCGCGGGAAAACTTTCCGGCTTCAGATGGCGGGCGTTGGTTTTTTCCATGACGACCACGCGCGGGTCGCTGCGCAGTTTCCACGCGAGCTGGCCTTGTCCGACATCTACGGCGAAAACTTTTTCCGCACCACGCTGCAATAGGCAATCCGTGAAGCCACCGGTGGACGCGCCCAGATCAATCGCCGTGAGTCCTTTCACATCCAGTCCAAAATGTTCCAGCGCGTGTTCAATTTTGTGGCCGCCGCGGCTGACAAATTTGTCGCTGGCAGCCAAAACAATTTCATCGTCTGGCTTGATGGCGTCGCTGGGTTTTTTGGCGGGATGGCCGTTAATGCGAACTTGGCCGGCGAGGATGAAGCGCTTGGCCTTTTCGCGGCTGTCACAAAGGCCGCGTTCAACAAGAGCTTGGTCGAGGCGAATCACGCGCACAGGCTGCCGGAAAAATGAAATTATTCGATAATAATTTCCAATCCGGATGGCGAGTGGATTTCCAAATCCCCGTTCCGCATTTAATTTTCGGGAACAAATGAACCAACGGCGGCTCTCAATTGGACGCACGTTGACAGCAGTATTCCGTCACCATGCGGAACACATCGCACAGAAAGCATCCTATGAAATCAAAAATCATTAAGCGCACCCTCTTGATTTTAACTGTGGTCGTGTTGCAGCCGTTCGCCCTGAGGGCCGCCACGATTTGGAATGGCTCGCTCATCACCTTTACGCAGGCAGCGCCATACCCAAATACGGGTGACCGGGATCAACTTACGCCCAACGTTTCCCTGACGCGCGCCGCCACTTCAGGTATGTTCAACGGCGTCACTGAAACCATCTTCACCCACAGCATCAGTCCAGCCGATACCGAATGGGCGATGGGCGCGCTCGCCGATTATGCAAGCCTTAGCTACACCTCCTGGGAAAATGCGGCTGGTGGAAACCCCGTGTTCACCCTGCCGGGTCAGCAGCTTGTCCTTCATCTTATTTCCGATGACATTTATCTATCTGTCGAATTCAGTTCTTTGGGCGGCCACGGTGCCGGTGGTTTTTCTTACAACCGCTCCACGCCGGCGGCCGCCAACGTGCCGCCTACAGTTGGCATAACTTCCCCGACCAATGGGGCCACGTTCACATCGCCGGCAAATGTCACCATCACCGCCAGCGCGAGCGATGCGGACGGCAGCGTGACAAATGTTTCTTTCTTCGATGGCGGCACGTTGCTCGGCGGAACTAACAATGCCCCCTTCGCGTTGGCGGTCATTCTCACGACCGGTAGCCACACGCTCACGGCCGTGGCGAAAGACAATCTCGGCCTCGCCACCACTTCGTCGGTCGTGAACATTTCGGTCAACGCCGCGAACGTGCCGCCGAGCGTGACCATCACTAACCCGGTGGATAATGCCACCTTCGGCAATACCGCTTCTGTCACCGTCCAAATCTCCGCCAGTGATGCGGATGGCAGCGTCACGAACGTCCGGCTTTTCAACGGTGCAGTGTTGTTGCGCACTTTTACCACCGGCCCCTATAGTTTCTCGGGAACATCCATCGCGGGAAGTTTTGCGCTTGGCACAAACACGGTGACCGCATTGGCCACCGACAACCTCGGTCTCACGACGACTTCCGCGCCAATTCATGTGATTATCGCTCGATACTTGCCGGCCATCACGAATGGTAACATCGTCATCCTCCTCCAACCCATCGCCACCAACATGGCCGCGCCGCTCTACGCCATCAGCCCGCCCGGCGACACCAACCGGCTGTTTGTGCTGGAGCAAAACGGTTTGGTGCGCATCATTCTGAACGGAGTATTGCTGCCCGGAGCGGCACTCGATATCACGAATCGCGTGCAACCACCGCTGAATGCGTCCAGCCCGAACGACGAACGCGGCCTGCTCGGGCTGGCGTTTCATCCCGGTTTCACCAACCCCGCCAGCCCCGGTTATCGCACGCTCTACACTTACAACAGCGAGACTAATCAGGTGGCGATAACACCCACTTACCCGGTCCCAACCTCGGCCACTAATAACTACAAGAACGTCGTGAATGAATGGAAAATTTCTACCACGAACGCCAACGTGATTGATCCCGCCTCGCGACGCGAAGTCATTTCTTTTGGGAAGAACGCGTCTAACCACAACGGCGGCACGGTCGCGTTCGGCCCGGATGGCTACCTGTATCTTGCGCTCGGCGATGGCGGCGATGCGAACGATGTTGGCGCGAGCCACCTCGAGCCGGGCGGCAACGCGCAAAACTTGAGCACACCGCTGGGGAAATTTTTGCGGTTCGACCCGCTCAACCCCGCGCTGACGACCGGCAGCGCGGATGCCGCCAGCGCCAACGGCCAATATCGCATCCCGACCAGCAATCCATTTCAAGGCGCGGGGCAGGTGAAGGAGATTTACGCCTACGGTTTGCGCAATCCATACCGCTTTTGCTTTGACCGTGTCAGTGGCGACCTGATTCACGCGGATGTCGGCCAGAACAACATTGAGGAGATTGACCGCATCATTCTCGGTGGCAACTACGGCTGGGCGATCAAGGAAGGCGACTTTCTGTTCAACCGCACGAATGGCCCTGCCGGAAGCGCCGGAACCATCGGATTCCCGCCGGGGAATCGCAGTGTGGGAATCCCCGGCGGCCTGATTGATCCGATTTCCGGCCCGTTGGGAACGCTTGAATACGATCACGACGATGGCATCTCCATCACCGGCGGTTTTGTCTATCGCGGCACGGCGATTCCCGAGCTGATCGGAAAATATATCTTCGGCGACCTTGCTCTGAAAACCTCGCCCGTGCGGGCGGATGGCCGAATCTTCTATGCCGATTTGCAAACCGGCCAGATCAAGGCGTTCCCATTGTTCCAATATGGCGGCAGTGCCATTTTACCGAATGGCCTAACCGTGCACGGCTTCGGGCAGGATGCGGACGGCGAAATTTATGCGCTGGCAACCAACACCTCGGCGAATGGCAGCGGCGGCGTGGTCTTCAAACTCGTTGCGCTTCGGCTCTCGTTTCAGCGCAATGCCAACCAACTGGAAATTTCCTGGCCTCCCACCGGCGGACATTTGGAAACGCAGACCAATAACTTGAGTTCTGGATTGGGAACAAACTGGGGGACTGTGCCCGGCTCGTCAGCAACCAACCGCGTGGTGGTTGCGATTGGTCAGGCCAATAGCAGTGTGTTTTACCGGCTGGCTTTACCGTGAGTAGTTAATTCTTACCGCCAGTCAGAACGCGGTGCTGGATTTCGCGGAAGCTGTGGAGAAAGAGTTCGTTCTCGGCCACAGCTTTTTCGATGAGCTGTTTGAAGAGGAAAATTTCCGAACTATTGATGACGGCGTGGACACTTTGCTTGAAAGCTTCCATCGGCACGAAAGTCTGAAACGATTCGCCAACGAGAATCACCGTGGTGTGGCGACGCTGGGCGGAGGCCATGTTTTGCAACGCGGTGAGCGTAAGATTTTCTTCGATGGTATTCGCGCCAAACAGTTCCTCAACCATCACGACCTGATACTGCGCCTGGCTGTAACGCAGGAGAAAATCACTGTGCGTGGCGGCGGTGTGAACCTTGTAACCCAGTTCGGTGAGCGCCGACTTGGCGGCTTCCATCCACGCGGGCGTGGAGAAAGCGATGAGCGCAGGCTTGTCGCCGGTCGAGACAAAATCGAAAGAAGCGTTCATTTGAGTTTCAACAAGGGCGGGCCGCCAGTGGTGGAAGTTTCGTCGTTGGAGCCAGTCATGCCCGCACGCATCCGCAGCGAGCCGGCGGTGGTGGCCATTTCGCCGCGCGCCTTCTTGATGTTATCAATGCCGCGCGAAACGACGCTGCGCTTGGTGCAATAAAGCAACGCGGTGTCTTCGGAAATAATGTCCTGCTCGTAGGCTTCCAGACAGGCGCTGTCAAAGTTGCGCCAGCCGAACGTGTAACTGGCCTCGATGATTTCGTAAAAGGTTTTGCCTTCGCTTTCGCCGAGGCGGATGGATTCCTGAATGCGGAGATTTGAACCCATGATTTCAATGAGCGCGTGTCGCGCCCCGCCGACTTTGGGCGCGAGCCGCTGGCTGACGACCCAACGCAACGAATCGGAGAGGCGGATGCGAATTTGCTCCTGCTCCTCCGGCTCGAACATACCAAGGATACGGTTCACCGTTTCGCCGGCGTTGATGGTGTGCAGCGTGCTCAAGACCAGATGGCCAGTTTCCGCCGCGCTCAACGCAATCTTCACGGTTTCCCGGTCGCGCATTTCGCCGACGAGAATCACCTTGGGCGCCTGCCGCAACGCCGCGCGCAGACCGTTAACGTAGGAATCAAAATCCACACCGAGTTCGCGCTGGTTGAACGTGGCGCGGTTGTGCTTGTGCAAATACTCCACCGGGTCTTCGAGCGTGACGATGTGGACGGGTTTCTCGCGGTTGATTTCGTCGAGGATGGCCGCGAGCGTGGTGGTCTTACCGGAACCAGTCGAGCCGGTGACAAGCACGAGGCCGGTTTTTTCGCGGGGGATTTGTTTCAGCACTTCCGGCAACTGCAATTTTTCCAACGTCGGGATGGTGGAATTCAACTGCCGCATCACGATGGAATAATTTCCGCGCTGCGAAAAAATGTTCACGCGGAAGCGCGAACGGTCGCCAAGCGAATATGAGGCGTCGCAGGAACCGTGGCGGAGCAAGTCTTCGATCTGCCACGCGTTGTCGCCAATGACGTTCATCGCAATGGTTTCAATCTGAAACGGCGTGAGCTTGGCAATGGGCGGGTCGAGCACGACGGGCTTGAGTTCGCCGTAAGCCTCGACCTGCGGCGGACGGTCGGCCACGAAAAGCAAATCGGAAACCTCCGGCTGCGCGGCCAGCATCGTGGACAAAATATGGTCTAGTTCTGGGCGGCGCATAATGAATCACATCGCGTCGTCGTCTTCCGGCGGGTGGGCGAGGAGGGCGCGGAATTTTTTCTTGTCGAGCGCCTTGTCGTAGGCGTCCTCCGGCGTGATTTTTTTCATGCGGACGTGTTCCATGATGTGATCGTCCAGCTGCTGATTGCCAAATTTCTTACCGACTTGAATCATGCCTTGAATCTGATGCGTCTTGCCTTCGCGCACGAGGTTCGCCACGGCAGTATTGAAAACCAAAATTTCAAACGCAGCGAGACGACCTTTCTTGTCGCAGCGCTTGAACAACGTCTGCGCCACGACCCCTTTCAACGCCTCGGAAAGCGTCTGGCGAATCTTGTTCTGCTGGTCGGCGGGGAAAACGTCAATGATACGATCCACCGTCTTGGCCGCGCTCTGAGTGTGCAGCGTGCCGAAAACCAAGTGGCCGGTCGCGGCGGCGGTGATGGCCAGCTCGATAGTTTCCAGATCGCGCATTTCACCGACCATGATGATGTCCGGGTCTTCGCGCAACGAACCGCGCAGCGCGGCGGCAAAAGACTTAGTATGCACGCCGACTTCGCGGTGGTTCACGAGGCAGCTTTTGCTTTCGTGGACGAATTCAATCGGGTCTTCAATCGTGATGATGTGATCTTTGCGATTGCGGTTGCAGTAATCAATAATCGCCGCGAGCTTGGTGGATTTACCGGAACCGGTTGGGCCGGTCACGACGACGAGGCCGCGATGCAACATCGCAAATTTTTTGAACACCGGCGGCAGCGGCGCTTCGAGCTTGTCGAAATCTTCAAACGACAGCACGCGGCTGGGAATCTGGCGGAACACCGCCGCCACGCCGGCTTTCTGATTGAAGAAGTTCACGCGGAAGCGCGAGATGTTCGGAATTTCGTAGCCGAAATCTACGTCGCCGGTTTCCTCGAACACTTTGATTTTGTAATCGGGGGCGATTTCGTAGAGCATCGCTTTCAAGCCGTCGCTCTCCAGCGGCGGATAATCAACGCGCTGCAAGTCGCCGTTGATGCGCATCATGGGCGGATTACCCGACGCCATGTGGAGGTCGGAAGCCTTTTGCTCGAACATCAAGTTGAAAAACGCGTCAATTTTGGCCATAAGTTTTCTCCGTTGCCGCGACACTAATCAAAGCCATGCCTGCCTGCAAGCAATGAAAATGCCCGCCGAACATATCCGCGAAGAAATTCTCAAACGCGGCGCAATTTCTTTTGCACGCTTTATGGAACTCGCGCTTTATTGTCCCGAAACTGGTTATTACGAGCGGAATCAGGACAACGTCGGCCGCACCGGCGACTTCATCACCAGCGTCAGCACGGGCAGTCTGTTCGGCGAACTGCTCGCGTTTCAGTTCGCGGGATGGCTGGAAGAGCTGGAACAATTCAAAATTAAAAATTCAAAATTAAAAATCATCGAAGCCGGTGCGCATGACGGCAAACTCGCTGCTGACATTTTGAACTGGCTGCAACTTCACCGGCCAAAATTATTTTCGGAAATTGAATACGGCATCATCGAGCCTTCGCCCGTCCGTCAAGCGTGGCAGCGAGCGACGCTAAAAAAATTTCCCAACGTCCGCTGGCAAACAAATCTCGACTCGGTGGGGCAAGACTCCGTTGAATTCCAATCAAAAAAAATCGCCGGCATTTTTTTCAGCAACGAACTGCTCGATGCTTTTCCTGTCCGGCGACTTAGTTGGGATTCGACTGAAAAAAAATGGTTCGAGTGGGGCGTCACGTTTGACGACGAAAAATTTCGTTGGAAAATCATCCACCATCCCAAGCCAGCCATACCCCAAATATGCCCGGCAGATTTGGAAGATGTTTTACCTGACAGCTACACAATTGAAATTTCCCCCGCTGCCGAAAACTGGTGGCGTGCCGCCGCCGGAGTTTTGTCACACGGAAAATTGCTCGCGATTGATTACGGGTTTAACACCGAAGATCAATTTTCGCCCGCGCGGATGACAGGCACGTTGCGCGCCTACCGCCACCACCGCGTCACCTATGACTTGCTCGCCGATCCCGGCGAACAGGATTTGACGGCGCACGTTAATTTCTCCGCCATGCAACACGCTGGTGAAGCCGCCGGACTGCACACGGAAAATTTTTGCACCCAGCCGCAGTTTCTCACGCGCATTCTCGCGCAAGCTGTGAAGGAAAAACTTTTCACCGTGCTAGACCCGAAACAAATCCGCCAGTTTCAAACCCTCACGCATCCCGAACACCTCGGCCGGGCGTTTCGCGTGTTGGTGCAATCCCGCTGACGCCTTGGGTTGGCAGAAATCATCAGAAATTTCACAGATTTGACATGGACGAAGCCGTAGCCAGCCGGTTACATGGACGAATTCAATCAGAAGAAAAAAATTAAATCAGGATT
>JBEEMY010000057.1:0-8467 GCA_041192415.1 Verrucomicrobiota bacterium
AGCTGACGTGCGACAACGCGAGCGCCGGGCCGTAATAACGCACCCAGAGATTGTCATGGTAAAAATTCGTCGCGCCGATGAAGCGCGCGGTGGCCAGACTCAAGCTACCGACTTGTTCCGCACCCAGCGGTTGCAGATGCCGGCGCACGACGAAATCATCGTCCACCGCCAATGACGCCACGCCCCAGCCAGCGGCGGCGTTGGCAAATAGTTCGGCGGGCGGATTCAGCACCGTCATGCGCGCCCAACTTTCGTTGGCGGAAGTTTCGTGGGAATTTTTATTGTTGTGCTCGGCGGCGAGAATGGCGCGGGAATTTTTCTTCAACGCGGCGGCAAAGGCGTTGTCTGGTTCCGGCACGTCACCCGGTTCATCGAACAAAATGTCGAAAGCCACCGCGCGCGCGCCGTCCGCCGTAAGCCGGTCAAGCAGCCGCGCGTGCAAGTCGCGCGACCAGCGGGCGGCGGGGTCTTGCCGTTCGTGCAGATACGAGGCGAGGTCGAGATAGACGATGACGAGACGGTCGTCGGTAAAATCTTTTTTGCCGAGTGTCGCGAGGACATGGAGTGAATCGTAGCTGGCCGGGGAAAATTTTTCTTTCAGCGCGAGGCCGAGCAGCGCGATGCCCGCCGCGAGCAGTAGCGCGGCGAACCAACGCGGGCGCGTGTTCGGCGTGGAAACCATGTGCCGTCGAGCATATTGGCGGAGGCGATTCATGGCGAGCGCGGAGTCGGTGGTGGCTTCCCGGCAATGAGGCGGAGCGGCAGCTCCGCCCGACCAAATACGCTAGGGCTGCGCTGCCGCGCAGCCCCAACTGGAATTGCGACTACTGCGCGGGCGTGGAATTGATGCGGAAAAATTTCATCGCGCTGCTCGGTGTGACGACCAGATTTGTCGCCACGTTTGCCGGGGCGACGGCAGTCCAGTTGGGCGCGACCAACGAGTCAGAACTTTCCACTGTGAATTTCCATTGTGCGCCGTAGCCATTCCAGTTCAGCGCGAGCGTGCCGGGTGTCTGGCCGTTGGAAATTTTCAGCGCCACGTTCGGTTGCACGAGCGTTGTCAGGAAGATGCTCGTCGAGCTGCCGACGTTGCCCGCTGCGTCGGAAGGCGTGATGACCACGGTGTAGCCCGCGTTCGCGAGCAAGCCAGACAACACCGTATTTGTGTTCGCGCCATTCACGTTCAGCGTGACGAGGTGGTTCGAGGTCGCGCCGAAATGCGTGGCGACGAGGTGATAATTTACCACGCCGATGTTGTCGCCGGCGGGCGTCCAGTTCAGATTGCAATGGTCGAAGGAAATTCCACTCGCGGTCATTTGCGCGACGGGCGTGGGCGCAATCGTGTCCGTTCCGTTCGGCAGCACGACGACTTTGAAGGTGGTGCTGCTGCCGGAGGTGTTGGCGTTCGTGGCGTTCGCGGTGAATGTGTTCGTGCCGACGAATTGCGCGCCCGGTTGCCATTGCACGACGACGTAATCCGCGTTCGTGTTTGCGCCAGCAACGTGCGTGAAGCTCATGCCTGCCGGGCCGGTGAGTGTGCTGAACGCCGCGTTCGGTGTGCCGCTCACGCTGATGGTGGTGAGGAACGCATTGCCCTGAATCACGCTCGGAAACACAGTGGACGCAAGCGGGCTGATGGCCGGGAGCGTCAGCACGGAGTTGTAGCCGAGGTGCAACGGCGAAACATTTCCGGCCGCGTCCACGGCGGCAATCGCGCCGGGCGTGAAACCATTCGCGATGTAGGAAGAATGATTCGTGGTGCTGCCGAACAGTGCCCAGTGCCGCGAGCGCGAGCCGGTGAGAACGTAAAAATTGTATTTCGCCACGCCCACATCATCGGTTGCGCCGCTCCAAGTGACCGTGACGCTCGTCGCGCTGCGGAAGACTTGGTTGAAAGTTGTCGGCGCAGTCGGCGGCGTGATGTCGCCGACCGGCGGCGGAATCGGCGTGACCGTGATGGTGAAGGTCTGCTCCGCAACTCCAGCCGAACTGGTCGCGCGGAAAAGCACGGAGCTTGTGCCGACCTGATTGGTCGTCGGCGTCCAGGTCATTTGTCCGTTCGCGGGATTAAAATTCATTCCTGCTGGACCGCTAACCAGCGAAAGCACGGGACGTGGATTGCCGAAGGCGATTACTTTGTAGCTGAAGGTCGAAAGCGCCTGCACCGTTCCACCAAAAGGATATTGGGCCGAAACAATCTGCGGCGCGTTCGTAGAACTGGTGTCGAATTTTTCTGTGGTGGCGAGACCGTTGTTTCCGTTCGCCACGTTGTCGCCACCCATGACGTAAATGAAGCCGTCGTCGCCGAGGGCAACGGCGGGCTGACTGCGAGTGAGCGAGAGGAACGGGCCATTGAACCATGAATCCGCAATGGAATCATAAACGTAAACGAGAGCACCGTTCGCGCCGCCGATGAGATAGATCAAATTATCCGCGCCAAGTTGTGCCACGCGGCCAACCTGCGTGCTGATGGGTGCGTCAGCCATCTGCATCCAGGCGTTCGACGCAATGTCGTAGGAAAAAACCGAGAGTGTTGGCGAACCGTTCGTCGCATCTGTGCCGCCAATCACGATAATGTGACCGTGGCCATCATAGCTGGCTGTCGCGCCGATACGCCCGGCCGGCATGGGCGCGAGCGTCGCCCAGGAATTGGAATTCGCGTCGTAGCGTTCGACGGCGTTCGCGGCATTCGTCGTCCCTGCGCCGCCGATGGAATACAGCCGGTGCAAATTATCCGTGGCGAACGCGAAGTTATAGGCGGCGAAATTTTTGTTTGCGATGGCCGCACCCGCGCCACCGCCGGTTGTGTAAACATAGCCGTTCACATTTGCCGTCGCCGCATTCGGTTCGATGCCGCCGAAAACGATGATATGGTTCGAGGAACCAATTCCCGCGCCGACACCGATCGTGGCGGCGGGCAAACGCTGCGCGTCGGTGAAAATCGCCGCGCCGGGTGCGAGCGTGTTGACCACGTCCTTGCCGCCTTTCACGGGCAATCCGCCCAAGCAGAGCAACGTGCCGCTCTGATTCAAGCCAACCGCGAGCCGCCGCGAGCCGGTGAGCGCGGGGGCGGTGGAACTGATTTGAGGGAAGACCGGGTTAATGACATTGACGATCGCGATCGCCGAGAGACTGGCGACGCCGTGCACATCGGTCGCGCTGACGCGGATAGTGTGATAGCCGATGCTCGTGTAAGTGTGGACGACCGGCGCGCCGTTGGTGGCATTGATATGTTGCACGTCGCTGCCGTCATCGCTCCAATCAATCGTGAAATTAAAAACATCCGTCGGCAGATAAGGGAACGAACTCAAACCCGCGAGCGTAAAGGTGGCGGGCAGGTTCATCACCGGATTCAGAGCACCACTGATGCTGACAACCGGCTTGGTTTCCGTCGCGACGGTGAATGTGCCGATGCTTGCGGCGGGCATGAAATTTCCACTCGTGTCGCTGACCGTGTTCGGTTCGATGGCGACGGAATAAACGCCGTTGTTCGTGCCGTTCCACGGCAGGCTCGCGTTGGTGACGTAGAAATTGGCGGCGAGTTTGACGGCGCTGGCCGTCGAGAGCAGCTGATACGGCGGCACGATGGAGTAAGGATAGAGCGTGGCGATTTGATTAAAACCGTTCGGCCCGGTCACGCGCACGCAATTCGTCGCGAGGCTCGCGCCCAACACGGCGGTGTCGTCGGAAAAGGTGATTTGAAAAAACTGCACGCTGTATTGGAGGTTCGTGATGTTATTCGCCGCTAGCAGTGCGACGGGCGGATTGGTGTCTGCACCGGAATTCGGCGTGAGCAAAAACGCGCGCGGTTGGCCATTGAGCAAACCGCTGCCGACAATTTGCCCCGCGTCGTTCACGCCGCGTGCTTCAGTCAGCACCCAGCCGGAGTTAATGGGAATGAGTTCATTCAAGTCGCGCGCCGCGTCACTGGACGGCCAGAGTGTCGCGTGCAAAGTGCGGTTCACAATTTCCGCCGCGCCGACGGCGTTGCCGGAATTATCCAGCGCGAAGGCCGTGGACGTGTAGCCGCCGAGCGTGCCAAGGTCGGCCATGCCCTCGCCGTCATTGAACAAAAAAGCGTGCGTGTCGCCGCTGACGAAGTCCGCCGTGCCGACAATTTGACTCAAGTTGTTGATCGCGTAAGCCCAGCTTTCATCGCCGCCAAGCGTGCCAAGTTCTTCGAGCGCGCCGTTGGTGGTGGAGCGAAACGCGCGACTGAAATTATTTGAGCCCGTGCCGATGCCAACGACCACACCCGAATCATTCACGTCATAAGCCGCCGAGGACGCGGGCAGCGCGGCATTGGCAATCAAACCGAGATTGGAAAAAGTATTGGGCGGAGAAAATTGAAACGCGGTGTCGTTGCCATTGGTGTCCGTGGAAAAGCCCGCGACCTTGCCCGCGCTGTTGAGGTGCTGCGGATAAACATTTCCGCTGCCGCCAATGTCCGTGAACGCGCCGTTGAAAACAAATCCGTGCGTCACACCATTCGTGTCTGTCGAAAATCCCGTGACCTGCCCGGCGTTGTTGATGCCGAGTGCACGATTATCCGCGCCACCGAACGAACCGAGATCAACCAATCCAACGCCCGGCGTGAAACGCCACGCCCGCGCCGTGCTCGCGCCGCTCGCGGAGTAGCCGGACACTTGACCGCTGGCGTTGATGCCGGTGGCGACGCTGGCGTTCGTGCCAATCGTGCCGAGGTCGGTGATGCGATAGGTTTGCGCGGAGGCCGTCGTGGTGACAGCGGCGCAACCAGCCGCCAGCAGAAGTGAGTAGATTTTTGTTTTCATGGCGGTTTAATTTTTCGGGTTCCAGCGCGACACACGTTTTTTCGACACCGGAACCCGTTTTCCCAACGCGGGAAATTTTTAGAACTGGCCAGCGAGGATGATCACGCCAGCGTCATTAACCACACCGACTAACGTGCCGACGGCGATGGCGGGCACGGATTGTCCGGCCTCGGTGCTCAAGGAGAGCTTGGCTTTGCCGAGCGCGTTGACAGTCATCGTGCCGATGACGGTGTCGCCGACGGTCACGCCCAGGACCGTGCCAACGAGCTTCTTCGAGACTTGCGCCTCGACTTCAAACTCCTGCTGCGCGGCCTTGATTTTCAACTTGGCGGTGCCTTTGGTATTGATGCTGCCGGGGGTGGCAACCAAAGAGATTTTTACGATGACGGGCACAACTTTACCGGAACCCTGCTTGGCGCTGGCGAAGTTCGCCGGCAACAGCAGGGCCAGCAGCGTGAGCAACGAGAGCGCGAAAGTGAACTTGGATTTCATAAATTTATTTTTGGAATGTTGAATCAAATTGGCGGCGGGCCGTTTCCAGCCCGCCGACCAGAGAATAAGTTTTCAGTTGCCAGCAAAGATGATTGCACCGGACGCATCCGTAATCGTCACGCCAGCAAACGCAACCCCAACGCCAACGAAGATTTTCTCCGTGCAGATGCCCGCGCCACCGGTGACAACGAAGGAGTTGGCCGTGTAAGGATAGCTGTAGCCGGTGTTGACGGTGTTGACGTAAAGCACCGTGCCGTCCGGGACGTCGAGCGAGCTGACACTGACGTTCACGCTCTCGTCGAGCAGCGTCGGATAATATGCTTGGATGCGGAAATCACCCGTGCAGACCGGCGTGGAACCATTGACCGGGCCGGACGCAGTGAACGTGATCGGGCCGGAGGTCAGCACCGGGCGCGCGGGTGCAGGCGCGGGCGCAGTGCTCTTGCCGCCGCCGCCCGCTACGGGTTTATTGCTGGCGCTGGTCGAAGTATCAGGCGTGGTGCTGCTCTTGCCGCCGGCGGCAGAAGCAGATTGCAGGAGGCTGCACGCAATGGTGACAGCGAGGAGGGCGAGGAAGTTTGATTTGAGTTTCATAATTTTTTGGATGTTGTGTTTTTGTTTTGCGATCCGCTGTTCCGTGTTTCTCACGGGCGCGTCACGCGTTGGCTCCCTTTAGCAGCGGCGATGCCAAACCATTTCAATCGAATAAAACGCTTTTTTGCAGGGATTCCAACCGAGGCATCGTCGGCAGAAAAAAGTTTCGCCGCCGCGCGCTTCGCCAGCGGAACAATTTTTCAGCCCGTGTTCCGTTTCAGGAACAGCCGCCGCGTTGACTTGCGCAGCGTGTTTGCTAGCGTGACGCGCACATGGCCAGCAACCGTTTTTCACGTCTCGTCAAAATCTTCACCGGCACCAACTCGGGCGAGGGTGAGGAACTGCTGCAACTCGAAGGCAAGCTCGAACGCGCCGCGCATTTCTGCACGCTCGTCTGGCGGCAATACGTCCGCAACCGCTGCCTCGTGCGCGCCTCGTCGCTCGCTTACACCACGTTGCTCGCGCTGATTCCCCTGCTCGCCTTCGTCATCAGCATCAGCAACAGCCTGCTGAAAAATGTGGACGACGAAAAAATTTATTCCACCATCGCCAGCCTCGCGCCGCACACGCCGTGGCCGACCAATGCGACGGAAGAAATGTATTCCACGCCGCCGTCCGACGAACCGCAGCCGCTCGCCATCATCGCGACCAATGTCGTTGAAACCAACGCCGCCAGCATCACCACGCCGGAACCGGCCACCACCATCCCGGCTCCCGCCACTCCCGCCACCACGCAAAAAGAACTCGTCCATTGGTTGAAAGAATTCGTCGGCAAAACCCAAAGCACCACGCTGGGCGTGACGGGAATGCTTTTCTTCGGCGTCATCGCCATCATGATGTTGAGTCGCGTGGAGGAGACGTTCAACGACATCTGGGGCGTGGCGCACGGACGCGACTGGCGCAAGCGCGTGCCGCTTTACTGGATCGCCATCACGCTCGGCCCGGTGTTCCTGCTCGTGGCCGCCAGCCTCGCGGGCAGCCAACATTTTCAAACGGTGAAAGATTATTTCCAGCAAGTTCCCGGACTCGGAAATTTAATTTTCAAACTGCTCCCGCTCGTCGTTCTCTGGTTCACCTTTGCCCTCATCTATCAAATGATGCCCAACGCCAAGGTGAAATTTTCCGCCGCGCTCGTCGGCGGCATCGTGGCCGGCACGCTCTGGCATCTGAACAATCTCTTCGGCTTCATCTACGTCGCACGCGTCGTTCAGAACAGCCAGGTTTTTCGCGCGCTCGCCCTCGTGCCGGTGTTCATGCTCGGCCTGTATTTTTCGTGGGCGATTCTTTTGTTCGGCGCGCAGTTCGCGTATGTCTTCCAAAATCGCGCCGCCTATCTCCAAGATAAGCTCGCCGACAATGTGAACCAGCGCGGACGCGAATTTGTCGCGCTCCGCATCATGACCCTGCTCGGCCAGCGTTTTCAAAATGGATTGCGCCCGGCTACGCTCTTGCAACTCGCCACGGAACTCGGCGTGCCCACGCGGCTCACGCAACAAATCCTCCGCACCCTCGCCTCCGCCCAGCTCGTCACCGAAGTCGGCGGCACCGAGACGGCCTACGTCCCTGCGCGCCCGCTCGAAACCATCAACGCCCATCACATCCTCATGGCCTTGCGCGCCGGTTCCGGCCGCGACTTGCCCGCCTCCGAAGCGCCCGCGCTCGCGGCAATTTACGGCGAATTCGCCCGCATCGAATCCGCCGAACGCAATGCCGCTGAAAAAATTTCCATGCTCGACCTCGTCCTGCGCACGCCCATGCCGGTGGCGTTGAGCGCGTCGCCAGCCAGCACGCCGGAAAATCAAATCGCCGCGAACGTGGCGGCGAAAAATTCAGACCCCGCGCCCGATTCCGAACAGTTCGCCGAGCAGGTAGCGCATGAGTCGCCGCCGGAATTGGAACTGGAACACGCCGAAGCCAAGGCGGCGGCGGATCTCAAATCTGAAATTACAAATCTGAAGTCCACCACCGCCAAGCCCGCGCCGCGCGAAGTCGTGCGCCCCGAGGAGCGGGATTTTCCGCTCTAACTATTTCTTGCTGACGAGGCGGCAGATAAAATGAAACTCCTTTTCTCCGAAGCCGAGGCGGACTACAGCCGCTACCTGTATCCCTACGTCGTGTGGGCAATCCCCGACGCAGACGAAGCGCCGGCGGATTTGTTCAACGCCGGCTTCCTCCCCGGCGCGCGCGGGCTGGAACAGTTTTATTTGTGCCGCCACCTGCGCGTGGACTTGGCGCAGTTCGAGCCGTCATCGGAAAACCGCCGCATCCTCCGCAAAGGCGAAGGCATCACGATGCAGCTCGTGCCGCGCGCGGAATTTGATTTTTCATCCGCGCGCAAAGAATTTTTTCTAAAATACGCCGAGGCGCGCTACGGCGCGGGCGTGATGCCACCGGAACGATTGGAACTGCTTTTTAACTCGCCCCTCGCCACGCACCTGATGGTTTTCAGCGACGCGGCCACCGGCGCTGAACTCGGCGTGGTGCTGCTGTATCTCGCCGCGCCGCGCGTGGCGTTCTATCGCTTTTCATTTTACGACCTGAACCATCCCAACCGCAGCCTCGGCTTGTTTCTGATGACCACGGCGGTG
>JBEEMY010000058.1:0-8456 GCA_041192415.1 Verrucomicrobiota bacterium
AAATTTAAAAAAAAGGATTTACTTACCTATAACCGCGTTTGAGTCCTACTATAGCCAAGCACCTACCCCCTTAACGTTAGAGGCCTGTAATTCTCCCTAAAGTAGGCCTCTATTTATCTTCTTCAATTGTACCAACAAAGTCAGTTAATGGCTTCCCATCAATTAAATCCATGACAATGTAAAAATAAAGCCCGGCTGTATTGTTTTCAAATTGAATTCTGTCACCATTTGCGAACTCATATTGTTGACCGCAACGGTGTGTTCCATTGAAACACAACCACAGCCGACAATTAAGACAATCGCTAAAAACACCAGAATCAGTTTAAGCATAGCTGGGCTTTACCAGCCGAGGACGTGGGCGAAAATCAGCGGCGCGACGATCGTCGCATCGGATTCGATGATGAATTTCGGCGTCTTCACGCCGAGTTTGCCCCAGGTGATTTTTTCGTTCGGCACCGCGCCGCTGTAGCTGCCGTAGCTCGTGGTCGAATCGCTGATCTGGCAGAAGTAACCCCAGAGCGGCACGCTGGTGCGCAACAAATCCTGATGCAGCATCGGCACGACGCAGATCGGGAAGTCGCCGGAGATGCCGCCGCCGATTTGGAACATTCCAATCGTGCTCTTTTTAGTGGCGGTCTTCGTATAAAACTCCGCGAGCCACGTCATGTATTCAATGCCGGTGCGGACGGTGTGGACGTTTTTGATTTCGCCCCGGATGACGGCGGCGGCATACATATTGCCGAGCGTCGCGTCTTCCCAACCGGGAACGACGATGGGTAAATTTTTCTTCGCCGCCGCGAGCATCCAAGAATCTTTCGGATCAATCTGATAATATTTTTCGTATTTGCCGCTCAACAAAACTTTGTAGAAAAATTCGTGCGGGAAATAGCGTTCGCCTTTCTTGTCGGCATCGGTCCAAACTTCGAGCATGGCTTTTTCCATACGGCGCATCGCTTCGCCTTCAGGAATGCAGGTGTCGGTCACGCGGTTCATGTGGCGTTCGAGCAACTTCTGCTCGTCCTCGGCAGTCAACGAACGATAGCCGGGCACGCGTTCGTAGTAATCGTGCGCGACCAAATTAAAAACATCTTCTTCGAGGTTTGCGCCGGTGCAGGTGATGAGTTGCACCTTGTCTTGGCGAATCATTTCGGCGAGCGAGAGACCGAGTTCGGCGGTGCTCATCGCGCCACCGAGCGTGATCATCATTTTGCCGCCGCCATCGAGATGCGCGACGTAGCCTTTCGCGGCATCCACAAGCGACGCGGCGTTGAAGTGGCGATAGTGATGCTGGATGAAGCGGGAGACGGGACCGCCGGTGAGTTTCGCTGGTTTGATAGATTTTTTCTTGGCCATAAATTTTGAAAAATTATTTCCGCAAACGATACGCGAGCGGTGCGGAAAACCAATCTCAAATTGAATTGAATCTCACGTCAAGACGCCAAGGCGCAAAGACATTTAATTTCAAAACTTTGCGGCTTTGCGACTTTGCGTGAGCCATGCGGGATTGATTACCGGAGCGTGACCAAGTCCGGCCCGGCGAGCGAGAGGTTGCCGGAGCGGTTGCCGTTGAAGGTGGCGCGGTTGATGGTGTTGTTCGTGCAAGTCACGTTGTTCACGCGGAACGCGGCGCCACCGCAGTTGATGGCGGCGAGGTTGGTGAAAGTGTTGCGCGTGCATTGGGTCGTTGGTGCGGGGCGGGCAATGCCGTCCACCACGTCTTCGGCGTGCGCCATGAAAATGCCGTGATGCCGGCTTTCGCGGATGGACACGCCGTAAAATTTATTTTCGTGGCTGGAGCGCATGAACACGCCCAGATCGTTGGCGGTGAGCGTCGCGTTAGTGATGACGTTGTGGTTGAACGCGAGGTCGAGTGAGATGCCCGCGCCGGGGTTGTTGTGCAAATTCAAATTGCTGAACAAACTGTCCTCGGTCAAGTAGCAGGCGAGGCCGTCGAATTCATTGTCGAAGGATTCAAAATGATTCACCGTGAGCCGACGCACAACGAGGGTGGTCACCAGTCCGCCGGAACGGCAGTGCGCACTCACCACATTTTTCACCATTGAATCCGTGACGCATTGGATAGTGATGCCGTTGTTGCGGATTTCCGAACCTTCGCCGGCGAGCTGCCAGAGTTCGCGTGATTGATTTTTGCGGTTGCCATCAATCGTGAGTTCGCGCACGCAAAGATTTTTCACGGCGTGCGTCGGCGTGTTGACCGGTTCGCCCATGATGATGACGGGGCAATTAGCGTTGTCCGCCAGCCGCAGGACAGTGGCCGCACCGGAACCGCGCAAGGACTGAAAATCGCGGCACAGAACGAGCGGCTGGCGGACTAGAAAATTTCCCGGCGGCAAAACCACCTCGCCCCCGCTTTCGGGCAAGGAATTTAATGCGTCTTGGATTTCGCCGCCGGTCACGCCGGGCTGCAGCATGATGACCACCGGCTCAACGGAGGATTTGACCGGCGCAGTCACACCTGGCATGGGAAATTGGGATAGGCAGAAGAGCCCGGCGATTATCACAACCGCCCGCAGGCTACCGAAATGATTGAAGTTCGTTTTCATAAGAACGAGACCTTTTGGCCAATCGGGGTTACAACCTAATGTCGTCCATTTATAAAAATCATCCAACCATTATTTTCTAAAAATCAAAAATATTTTCAGCGGCGGAAAATCGTTTCCTGATTTCACAAAATCTTGGGAGCGGTTATGCTGCGGGCGAAATTTATGCCGCAACCGAAAATCAGCACTGCCGCCAAACCTGCCGAACTCGGCTACACCATGCCCGCCGAATGGGAAAAACACGAGGCGACGTGGCTGGGCTGGCCGCACAACGCAAGTGACTGGCCGGGAAAGTTTGAAATCATTCCGTGGATTTATGGCGAGATGGTGCGGAAAATTTCGGCGGGCGAAAAAATCAATCTCCTCATCCGACACCAGCGGGACGAGGCGCAGGCGCGACGGATTTTCAAACACGTCGGCGTGGATTTGCGGAAGATTAAATTTGTCACGCATCCGACGAACCGTGGCTGGACGCGTGACACGGGGCCGATTTTCGTGAAACGTAAAAATGAGACCGCCATCGTCCATTTTCATTTCAACGCTTGGGCCAAATACAAAAACTGGCGCAAGGACACCAAGGTTCCTGAAACTGCCGCGAAGTTGCTCGGTAAAAAACTTTTTCACGCGCAGGTTGAAATCCAAAATCCAAAATCCAAAATCCAAGATTTTGTGATCGAGGGTGGCGGTATGGAATTGAACGGTCGCGGCACGCTGATTTCCACGGAGGAATGTTACCTCGACCCGAAAATTCAAGTTCGCAATCCCGGCCTTGGCAAAAAAGAAATCGAGGGCGTATTGAAAAACTATCTCGGCGTGACGAACGTTCTCTGGCTCGCCAAGGGGCCGAAGGGCGATGACACGCACGGCCACATTGACGACATCTGCCGGTTTGTGAACCGCAATACGCTGGTGCTGGTGCGGGAAAAAAATTCCAAGGACGAAAATTACCAGCCGCTCGCGGAAAATTGGGAGCGTGTGAAGGATTTTCGGCTGGAAGATGGCAGCAAGCCAGAAGTTGTAGAACTGCCGATGCCGAACCCGCTTTATTTCGACGGCGTGCGTTTGCCGGCGAGCTACGCCAATTTTTACATCTGCAACGCCGCCGTGATCGTGCCGACGTTCAACGATCCGAATGACCGCGTGGCGCTCGGCATTCTAGGCGCGCTATTCAAAGACCGCCCGGTGGTGGGCATCCACGCAGTAGATTTGGTCTGGGGCTTTGGTTCGTTGCATTGCCTCACGCAGCAGCAGCCAGCCGAGTGACCTCCTGCTTCAGCGCGCCTTGATGACCTGATGCTTTTTCAGGTAGCGGACGATTTTTTCCACGGCGGCGGGGATGTCGAGCTTGTCGGTGCGCAGTTCAATTTCAGGATTCAGCGGCGGTTCGTAGGGCGCGGAAATGCCGGTGAAGTTCTTGATCTTGTTTTCCCGCGCTTTGAGGTAAAGACCTTTGGGGTCGCGTGACTCACAGACGGCGAGCGGTGCGTTCACAAAAATCTCGATGAATTTTTCCCCGCTCATGTTGCGCACCAAATTGCGGTCGGCACGGTAGGGCGAAATGAAAGCCGCGAGGCAGATGAAGCCCGCCTCGGCAAACAGCTTGGCGACTTCGCCGACGCGGCGGATGTTTTCGTGGCGGTCTTTCTCGGCAAACGCGAGATCGCTGCACAGCCCGTGGCGCACGCGGTCGCCGTCCAGCACGAAGGTCTGGCAGCCATGCGCAAAGAGCGCAGCTTCAAGTTCGTTCGCGATGGAGGACTTGCCGGAAGCGGACAAGCCGGTGAACCACAGCACGCAGCCGCGATGCCGGTTGCGCGTCTCGCGACGTGCCAGCGAAACTTTGCTGACCGAGGCGGTGAGATTTTTGGAGGCCGGCTGGGATTGAGCCATTGCGAGAAAAATAGCGGGCGACGCGGCGGGTGTCAGGATTTTTTTTTGGCAATTGTCACGCCGCATTGGCCATGTAACAATTTGTCCGGGTGCTGCGCTTGATGTTTGGACGCGCGCCCGACGGAAATGTTTGTCAACCCGCAACCATTTCCGGCAAGCCAAAATGATCACCAGCTATTCAGAACGCTTTCAGGATTCCGCGTCCGTCTCGGATTACGAATCCAAGGAATACGGCGCGGGCAGCTATTCCACCTTCATCTGGAACCAGCAACGGCCCGTGGTGGAAAAAATCATCGCGGATTTCCGGCGCTCCCAATCCGCTCCAGTGCGGCTGCTCGATTTTGCGTGCGGCACGGGGCGGGTGATCTCTGCGTTGGAGCCGCTGGTGGACACGGCGGAGGGGATTGATATTTCCGAGAACATGGTCGCCGTGGCGCGTGGCAAATGCCGCACGGCGCAACTCAAGGTTGGCGACATTCTTTCGCAGCCGGAATTGCTCCATAGCAAATTCGACATCATCACGAGTTTTCGTTTCCTTCTGAACGTAGAGCCGGAACTGCGGCTCCGCGTTTTGAAAAAGCTGCGCGGCGTGCTGCGCGAGCCGGATGGATTGCTAGTGGTGAACGTCCACGGCAACTCGCGTTCGCTGCGGCATCCGGCCATCGTGTGGCGGCGCTGGCGCGAGCGGTCAAACAAATCCGGCGCGATGTTGAACGAGATGTCGCCGGGAGAGACGAGGGATTTGCTGCGCGAAAGTGGTTTTCAGATTGTGCGCCAGTTTGGTTTCGGTATGCTCCCGCCGACGTTTTATCGGACGCCCTTGCGCGGGCTGGTCGAGGTTATGGATCGCTCGCTGGCTGGTGAAAATATTTTAAGCAACCTCTCCATTGACATGATGTATGTGTGTCGCCCCACGTGATCCGGAAATTTTTAATGGCCAAGAGCATCCAACCTTTAATTGAGACTCTGTTCCGCGCGGAAAATCCTTCCGGCCGACGACTGGTGTTCCACTGGCGACTGGTTCAGCGACAGGGACGCCCGCTGCTGCTGCTGCCGGAAGACAGTATGGACTTGCGCACGGGGCTGGAGCTTTACTCCGCCCAGCGTCGGCGCGCAAAAATCTGGCGCGCGATGCTCCCCAAAATCATTCGCTCGCCGGCCGCCTCGCTCTTCCGTCGCATTCGTTTTGAGGCGGATGCCAACTCGGAATTTGTCCGCTTCCTGGCCGAGCAGTCCGGCGTCCCGGCGGAACAGCTCCGTGCCCCCGCCATCAAGTTCGGCGGGCTGGGCGAAAAGAAAACCCGGCTGGCGCTGCTGGTGTGCGACCAGACTAATCGCCCTGCGAAGGTCATCAAGGTGGGCTTGAACGCCGAGGGCCGCGCCGCCACTGAACGCGAGGCGGATGTCCTCGCGCAACTGCCGGTGGAAGTCATTGGGTGTATTCGCATGAGCGGGCGGCAGGCCACGGAGAAATGGTCCGCATTCGCCACACCGTTTTTCCCCGGCGACAGCCCGGAGAACGACGCCGGCCTGGAGATCGTTTTCAATTCCTGGCTGAAGCTGGGAGAGCCGACGGCGATCGGGGAATTCGACTCGTGGCGCGAACTGGAGAAACAAGTTCCGGCCGCGCAATCGGAAATTTTCCAGTCACTCACCGTGGCGCTGGCTGGTAAAAAAATTTGCAGCACCCTTTATCACGGCGATTTTACCCCGTGGAATCTGCGCGCCATCAACGTGATGAATTTGCAGGCCTACGACTGGGAGGTGGGTTATCTGCGCGGCATTCCCGGCTGGGACTGGTTTCATTTCATCGTCCAGACCTCCATCCTCGTCAAACGTCATTCGCCCGAGCGCGTCGCCGCCGAATTGGAACAACTCATCCAGTCGCCGCGCTTTTTCAAATACGCGCAGGCCGCCGGCATCGAAAAAATCATTGAGCCGCTGCTGCTCGCCTATTTGCTTCACCAGGAACACGTCATCCGCCCGCTGCAAGGTAGGGAAACCACCCGGCGTTTGTTTGAACTGCTCTGGCTCCACTGGCAACGCGGGAAAACTCCGGTCACAGCCGCAGCCATACCCGAGCGGAAACCTGCGCCGCAACCGGCTTCCCTGCAGCCCATCGGAGCGTTCGCACAGATCAGTTCCGCGTTCGCGAACCTCATGAACCTTTTCTGGCAGCCAAGCCTTTCGCACGCGGCCCAGCCACCGTTCGCGGAACAATTGCAGCGGCATTGGAAAGCTCTGCTGGGCTCACTGGTCTGGATTGTCTGCCTCGCCCAAATGCCGCTGCTGACCAATCCGCACCTGATGTTCGCGCCATTCTATCTGGTGCCTTGCATTTTCATGGCGTTGCGCACCGACCGTCGGCTGGCCAGCCTGATCGCCTTCGTCAGCGCGTTCGGCGGTCCGCTGTTGTTTTATTGGGGCAACCCGTTTTTTGCCCCGCTGTCGGTGATCCTTTGGAACGGCCTGATGCGTTACATCGTCTTTCAGATTGTCGTGGTCTTGTTCGACCGCGTCCGGCGGCAAGGCATCTTGCGTCCCTTGCAAAACAGCCGCGAAAGTCAGAATCCAATCCACGCCATCACGGGCAACTGGGCGGTCATCTTGCTCACCGTTTCTTTCCTGTTGCTGGTCGTGTTCATTGACTACATGAGCGGCGTCGCCGCGCTCATGACCGGCCTTTACATCATTCCCTGCATGCTCATGACGCTCGCATTGAACTGGCGCTGGGGCACGGTGCTCGCCGTGGTCTGCGCCGTGCTTGGCCCGATGCTGCAACGGCCCGACCCCGGCTATCAGGCGTTCGACATCCAGTTCTGGAACACCGCCATGCGCTTCGTGATGTATGAAATGGTCGTCCTGATGATTGAACGCGTCCGCCGCGAAAACATCCTGTTCACCTCGTCAAAGCCCGGCTGAAGAAAATCAAATGTTCGCTTCAGGAAACCGCTCGCGGATTTCCCGCCGCACCCGCTCCTCGTCGTCTGGTTGGTAGCGGCGACGGTTCACCAGCCGTTGCACGGCATCGAGCAATTCCAACCAGTCCTCCAGCGGCGGTTCCTTCACACGCTGCCAAGGATCAAACCGTTTGGCGCGGTGGAAAAAATGATACTCGCGCCCGATGTGCTGGGCATAGACTTGCAGTTTCTCACCGTCTTCGGTGACGCGCTTCCAGGCAATTTCGGCTTTAGGCATGGTTTATTTTGCCACAGATGGACACAGATTTTCACAGATAAAAAAGCCTGAACGTCTGCCGGCAATTTTTTTCATTTGTGTTTCATCTGTGTTTATCTGTGGCTGAAAATTATTCCGGCAAATCTACACTCGCGACCGCCATCGCGGCGATGCCTTCTTCGCGGCCAACGAAACCCATCGTCTCGTTCGTCGTGGCCTTCACGCCGATTTGTTTTTCGGAAACGCCGAGCGCGGCGGCAATACACTTCTTCATCTCCGCGATGTAAGGATAAATCTTCGGCGCCTGCGCGATGAGCGTGGCGTCCACATTCACAATCTTTCCGCCGCGTTTGGAAACTTGTTTGGCGGCTTCTTCCAAAAAGATTTTGCTCGGCACGCCTTTCCAGCGCGGGTCGGTGTTCGGGAAAAAATGGCCGATGTCTTCCTCGCCCAGCGCACCGAGGACGGCGTCGCAGATGGCGTGCATCAGCGCGTCCGCATCCGAATGGCCGTCGAGGCCTTTCGTGTGCGGAATCTCCACGCCGCCGAGGACGAGCTTGCGCCCGGCGACCAGTTGATGAACATCATAGCCGATGCCAACGTGAACCATGCGTCCACTGTAAAATTATTCCGCGCGACTAAAAAGGAAATTTCCATTGAGAAATCAAACTCACCGCGACAAAATCCGCCCATCTTTTCGCTCAAGAAATTTTTCAAGCTGGCGGCGGCGCGCAGGAACAAGCGCGTTTTGCATTTCTTACATATCGGAAAAACCGGCGGCACGGCGGTGAAAGCCGCGCTCCAATCGCACACGCAGGACGGGCAGTT
>JBEEMY010000059.1:0-13699 GCA_041192415.1 Verrucomicrobiota bacterium
CGCGGCGAGCGATGCGCCGGCGGGCGGGGCGGGCGGGGCTTGGAAGATGGACGCGACAAGTGGCACGAACGCGCCGGTGGCGACGAGGCCGGAGATTTTGTGCTCGATGGTTTCGGCGGCATCGAGCGGTTTTTTTAGCGCGGTGGGGAGGATGGTGGTTCCGGCGGCATCCTTCAAAAAACAGACACCGACCAGCAGCAGCGCGGGCAACCAGAAGAGTGGATTGGCGAACCACGGGAGCGCGGCTTTTTCGGCATCGTTCTTCACCGAAAAATATTTATACGCGCCGACCGCGCCGACGCCGAGCAGCGGCGAGATGGCGACGCCGGTGATCATGGAGACGGTCTCGCACAATTTTTTGGACTGCGGATTGGGGTCGTCCTTGCCGGTGGCGGTGATGGCGGCGTGCGCGGTGATGATCGGCAAAGCCAGCGCGAGCATGACGGCGAGGAAAAATTTCATTTTCTTCATGAGAATATGATTTGTCCAATGCGCCCGCCTGTAAAGGCGAATTCACATTTTGGATAATCTTTAAGTTTGCGGCGCACTGGTTTAACCTGCTGAATTATCACGATGACCGACCGCGAACTTCAACTCAAAGCTACCCATCTTCGCAAGCTGACGCTTGAAGCCATCGTCGGCGCGGGCGCGGGTCACACCGGCGGCGGGCTTTCGTGCCTCGACATTTTGAACGTGCTCTACAACCGCATCCTCAACGTGTCGCCGGAAACTTTCAGCAGTCCGACGCGTGATCGTTACGTTCAAAGCAAAGGCCACTCCGTTGAGGCGCTTTACGCGGTGCTGGCAGATCGTGGATTTTTTCCCGAGGCGGATTTGAAAACAATCTGCCATTACCAGTCGCACATGGTCGGCCACCCAACGCGGCATATTGCTGGCATCGAGATGAACACCGGCGCGCTGGGTCACGGTTTGCCCATCTGCATCGGCATGGCGCTCGCGGCGAAAATGGATTCCGCTTCGTATCGCGTGTTCACCTTGCTCGGCGACGGCGAACTCGCGGAAGGGTCAAATTGGGAGGCTGGTTTGGCCGCCGCGCATTACAAACTCGATAATCTCACTGCCATCATTGACCACAACACGCTCCAGATTTCCGGCCACACGCGCGACGTGATGAGCAACGAGCCGCTCGACGAAAAATGGCGCGCGTTCGGCTGGGCCGTGAAAGTGGTGAACGGTCACGACTACGCCGCGCTCACGGAAGCGTTGAGCCAGCCCGCTGAAATCGGCAAACCAACGTGCATCATCGCCAACACGACCAAAGGCAAAGGCGTAAGTTTCATGGAAAACGTGGCGAAGTGGCATCATGGCGTGCCGAGTGAATCGGAGTTGAAGCAAGCACTCGCCGAACTCGACGCGGCGGAAAAACTTTTACAGAAGGAAATGAAGTGAACAAAGAACTAGGCTTCGATCGAGACGTTGAGCAGAGCGGCAACCCTTCGTTAGCTTCTGTTAAATCATGAGCGCGCCCGCACCTTCCATGTTCACGCCCGCCGCGAAGGCGATGGCGGAAAAGCTCGGCCTGAAAATGGGCCGCGCCAATCTCGACGAATTCGCCACGACGTTGGAAGAACTCGCCAAGTCGAATCCAAACATCGTCGCCGTCACCAGTGATTCGCGCGGTTCGGGCAAGCTCGCGCCGTTCGGAAAAAATTTACCGAAGCAACTTGTTGAGGTCGGCATTGCGGAACAAAACCTCGTCGGGATCACGGCGGGCCTGGCGGCGTGCGGCAAAAAATCGTTCGGCGTTTCGCCCGGATGTTTTCTCACCGCGCGTTCGCTGGAACAGATCAAGAATGACATTTGTTACTCCGACGTTCCGGCGGTGCTCATCGGCATCAGCTCCGGCGTGAGCTATGGCGCGCTCGGCACGACGCATCATTCGCTGCACGACCTCGCCGTGCTGCGCGCGATCAACAATCTCACCGTCATTGTCCCGGCAGATAACTTCGAGTCGCGCCAGGCAATTCTGTTCGCGGCCAAGGCAACCAAGCCGGTGTTCGTCCGTTTCGGCAAAGCGGCGATGTTCAACCTGCACAAACCGGAAACGAAATTTGAAGTCGGCAAAGCCATCCAATTGCGCGATGGCAACGACGTTGCGTTCATCGCCACCGGCGAAACGGCGATTCACGCACTGCTCGCTGCCGGACAACTCGCCGAACGCGGATTGAATTGCCGCGTCCTCTCGATGCACAGCATCAAGCCGCTCGACACGGAAGCCATTTTGAAAGCGGGTCGCGAATGTCGCGCGGTCGTCACCGTGGAGGAACACATGGTTCACGGCGGGCTTGGCGAGGCGTGCGCGTCCGTGCTGCTGCAAGGCGGCGTGGGCAAACCATTCCGCATCGTCGGCATTCCCGATGAGGAGACCGTCCCCGGCGCGCAGGCGGACATCTTCCGGCACTACGGCATTTCGATGGAAGGTTTGAGTGAAGTCGCAGTGAAACTTTTGAAGTGATGAGCCTCATTCTCGCCATAGACCAAAGCACCTCCGCGACGAAAGCCGTCCTCTTCGACGCACATGGAAAAGTTTTGGACAAAGCCTCGCGCAGCCATCGTCAGATTTATCCGCAGCCCGGCTGGGTGGAACACGACGCGGAAGAGATTTGGCAAAACGTCCTCGCCGTCATCCGCGAAATCGCGAAGCGGAATCCTAAAAAAATTTCCCAACTCGCCGGATTGAGCATCGCCAACCAGCGCGAAACGGTCGTCGTGTTTGATCGCGCGACGGGCAAGCCGCTGCATAACGCCATCGTTTGGCAATGTCGGCGCGGTGCGGAAATTTGCCGGAAGCTGCACGCGCAAGGACACGAAAATTATGTCCGGCAGAAAACCGGTCTCAAGATTGACACTTATTTCTCGGCCTCAAAATTGAAATGGCTCGTCGCCGAAAAACCGCAGGTCGCAGCGAAGCTCCGCAGCGGCGAGGCCGTCATCGGCACGATTGATACTTATTTGATTCACCGGCTCACGGGCGGAAAAGTTTTCGCCACGGATTTTACCAACGCCAGCCGCACGATGCTATTCGACATCGGCAAGCTGCGCTGGGACGAAAAACTTTGCCGCCTGTTCGATGTGCCGATGTGCGCGTTGCCGGAAGCCCGCGAATGTTCCGCGCATTTCGGCGAGACCGATGCCGCCGGAATTTTGCCGAAGCAAATTCCCATCGTCGGCGTGATGGGCGATTCGCAGGCGTCGCTGTTCGCGCAGCACTGCTATCACACCGGTTCGGCCAAGGCCACGTTCGGCACGGGAACAAGCGTGCTGCTGAACATCGGCGCAAAATTTCAATCCTCCAAAAGTGGCGCGGTCACGGCGCTCGCGTGGGTCTGGCGCGGCCAACCGACCTACGCATCTGAGGGCATCATCAATTTTTCCGCCGCAACGATCGAGTGGGTGAAGAACCAGCTCGGCCTGATCCAAAGCGCGGATGAAGTTGAAAAAATGGCGACGAGCATTGCGGACAACGGCGGCGTGTATCTTGTGCCGGCGTTCGCGGGTTTGAGCGCGCCGTATTGGGCACCGGATGCGCGGGCGGCGATTGTCGGGATGTCGGGTTTCACCAAACGCGAGCACATCGTCCGCGCCGCGCAGGAGGCCATCGCCTATCAAATTCGCGACGTGCTGGATATGATGCGTGCCGATGCCAAGGTCGGTTTGAAGACGCTGCAATGCGACGGCGGGCCGACAAAAAATAATTTCCTGATGCAGTTCACCGCCGACCTGACGCGGACGGAACTGAAAGTTTCTAACGTTGCCGAAAGTTCCGCGCTCGGCGTGGCGATGCAGGGGATGCTCGGTCTCGGCATTTACAAATCGCTGAACGAACTGGCGAAACTTCCGCGCCAGCAAAAGATTTTTCGTCCACAGATGAAGGCCGCCGAAGTGAAAAAACTTCACGACGGCTGGCAGCGGGCGGTGAAACGAGTTTTGTAGTTGAACCACGAAACACACGAAATAAAAACATGAAAACCGACTGGCTTAAACAAATGTTCGCAGCCTGGCTTGCAACGGCGGCGATGCTGTTCACCCAAACTTCCATCGCGCAAGACGCCGCCGCGAAACCAAAAATCGCCGTCGTCATTTCGACGATGAATAATCCGTGGTTCGTCGTGCTGGGCGAAACGGCCAAGGCGCGCGCGATTGAACTCGGTTATGACGCGACAATTTTTGATTCGCAAAACGACACGGCGAAAGAAGCGGCGCACTTTGAAAACCTGATCGCCGGTGGTTTCAAAGCGGTGCTGTTCAATCCGACCGACGCGAATGGCTCCATCGCCAATGTCGAGAAAGCCAAGGCGGCGGGCGTTCCAGTCTTCTGCATTGACCGCGAAATCAATTCCACCAACGCCGCGACATCGCAGATGTTGTCGGACAGTTATTCCGGCTGCGTGAAACTCGGTCAGCTTTTTGTGAAGACCGTCGGTAAGGACGGCGAATACGCCGAACTGCTCGGCATCGTCGGCGACAACAACACTTGGAATCGCTCGAAAGGTTTTCACAGCGTCGTGGATCGTTATCCCGGTTTGAAAATGGTCGCGCAGCAGAGCGGCGAGTTTGATCGCGCCAAGGGACTTGAAGTGATGGAATCCATCTTGCAGGCGCATCCGGATATCAAAGGCGTCTTCTGCGGCAACGACTCGATGGCCATGGGCGCGTATCAAGCGCTCGTCACGGCGGGCAAAGATAAAGACGTAAAAGTCTTCGGCTTCGACGGCGCGGACGACGTTGTGAAATCCATCGCGGAAGGAAAAATCGTGGCGACGGGAATGCAGTTCCCCAAAAAAATGGCGCAGCAGTCGGCGGAGTTTGCGGATCAATACATCAAGGGTAAGCGTGACTTCGCACAGAAAATTGCCGTGCCGGTGGAAGTCGTGACGAAAGAAAACGTCAGCAAATACGGCGACTACGGGAAGAAGCCCTGATTTGAACAGGAGGAAACGGAGAGAACGGAGAATTTCCGAACTCTGTTTCCTCTGTTTGCTCCTGTTAAAAATGGAACGCCTCACGACATGGCTGGTCGGAATCGTGATAACTGCCAGCGTTTGCTGCTTATTTCCGCTCTTCCACATCGTGACACTGAAAACGGCGGCGGCGGAAAAAGCGGCGGCAACGTTCAACGCCACGCAGTTCGCTGAAACTTTCTGGACGAACCAACTGCCCGCCGTGTTCGGCAAAGCCGTGAACGCCGATGCGTTGCTGCCTGTAATCAAGAGCGACACGGCGGCCGCGAAGAAGAAATTCTCTCGCAGCGTCGGCTTGAGCGAAGGCTATTTCTATTTCGTCTCCGGCAGCGGGCGTGTGGTGGCTGTTTCGGACGACGAAGTTTTGCTCGCGGTCACGGATGGCAACACCAACGCCGAAGTCTCGCTCCAAACCGGACTCATCTTCGGTAATGCGCTTCGTGACGGCACGGGCTTGTTGAGCGCGAACGATTATCCAAATTCGCAGGACTTCAACGACATTTCGGCGGCGCTGAATCACCTTGTCGAAACGCGTGTGTTGCCGAAGCTGCGCGAGCGGGCGAAGGTCGGCGCGAAAATTTCTTTTGTTGGCTGCGCGGAAGTGGAAGATGAAGCCACGGATTTGAAACCGTTAAAAGTAATTCCGTTCCAGACTAAAACACAAAAGAATTGAACAGGAGCTAACAGAGGGAACGGAGAATGAATTTTCTATTCCGATTTTTATCTCGTCGTCTCGCTGACCGGGCGAGCATCTTTAATCACTGGTGATAATTGATTTGTCTTTCCTCCGTTTCCTCTGTTTCCTCCTGTTAAATTTCCCCGAAAAAATTATGCATCCACTCTTTTCAAAAGCCAGCGGACTGACCGAACAGATCATCGGCGCAGCCATCGAGGTGCATCGCGACAAAGGGCCGGGCTTGATTGAATCCATTTACGAATGGTGTCTGACCAAGGAGCTTGGTTTGCGGAATTTGAAATTCATCAGCCAGAAGACGGTGCAAATCCAATACAAAGGTTTCACGAAAGAAGAACCGCTGCGTTTTGATTTGCTGGTCGAGGAGTGCGTTTTGGTTGAGGCCAAGGCCGTGGAAGCCATCCTGCCGATTCACAAGGCGCAACTCTTGAGCTACATGAAGCTGTTGAATGTGCCGATTGGCCTGCTCATCAACTTCCATGAAATGAAGCTCGTGGACGGTGTGCATCGCCTCATCTTGCCGAGGGCGAACAAAGACATTTTAACAGGAGCAAACGGAGAAAACAGAGATGAAAGCAAATCAGAATCTTGGAGAAATGAATTGGAAAGAATTTGACCCCTCCGTTTCCTCCGTTTCCTCCTGTTAAAATTTTTGTGTTAAAATCCGAACATCTCAAAAAGCTCCAGCCGCTCATCGCGCTCGCGGTGATGGTCATCGCGCTCACGCTGCTCTCGGACAAGTTTCTCACGTTCGCAAATCAGCGGAACATCCTGCTGCAAATCTCCGTCAACCTCTGCCTCTCCATCGGCATGACGCTCATCATCCTCACTGGCGGCATTGACCTGTCCGTCGGTGCGATGCTTGGGCTGGCCGGCGCGGTGGCGGCGGGGTTGCTGAAAAACGGATTTGTTCTGAAAATTTTTGGTGTCGTGCTGCAATTCACTCCGTTCGGCGCGATCGTCGCGGGGATCCTTGTCGGCCTTGCGCTCGGCTGGTTCAACGGCATCGCCATCACGCGCTTCAAGTTGCCACCGTTCGTCGCCACGCTCGGCATGTTGAGCATCGCGCGCGGACTCACCATGCTCTGGACGGGCGGATTTCCCATCACCGACCTCGGCCCGCAATTCGGCTTCATCGGCGCGGGTTTCTGGCTCGGCGTGCCGATGGCCGTATGGATTTCCGCCGCGCTTGTCGTGGTTTTCTACATCGTCTCACGGCGCACGACGCTGGGCCGCTACATCTACGCCGTGGGCGGCAGCGAAAAGGCCACGGCATTTTCCGGCCTCCATGTGAACCGCGTGAAAATCTGCGTCTATGCGCTTGGCGGCGCGCTCGCGGCAGTCGCGGGACTAATCGTCACCGCGCGGCTCGACGCCGCCGATCCCAAGGCCGGTCTTGGCTACGAACTCGATTCCATCGCGGCGGTCGTCATCGGCGGCACGTCGCTCTCCGGCGGACGCGGCTCGATTCTCGGCACGGTGCTCGGCTGCCTCATCATCGGCGTGCTGAACAACGGCCTGTTCCTCCTCGACGTCTCGCCCTTCTGGCAGCAGGTGGTGAAAGGCTTTGTGATTCTCGCAGCCGTCGCGGCGGACAAGCTGGGTTCAAAGCGCGAGTAAGACACTACCCCCAACTGATTGCCAAGACGTTAATTATCTGCCAAACAGCCGAAAACGTCGGGCTTGGTTACAAAAGTGCCTTTTCGACGAAAAACCCTTTATTTCGTTGAACTTCAGCCCACAACCCGGATTTGAGCGTCGGAATCCTTTCCAGTTTGGAGATTAAAGCACCCTAGGAATTAAAAAACATTTTGCGCATTAAACCATTGAAAACAGGAGTGATTGTAAGCCAATACTAAAAATTAGACAGCGTGGCATCGTGCCTGCTTAATTGGGACAGCCAAACCAACCATGGCAACAAACAAAACTATGAAAATCAAAAACATCCTCGCAGTTACGGCTCTCGTCGGACTCGGTATGACCGCTCAAGCGGCTCCTATCGTGTTCAACTTCTTGAGCGACGGTTCCAATGTGGCCCTCGGTTCCAGCCACACGTTCACCTCCGGCGGCGCCTCTTTGACGGCGTATGCCTCTACCAGCGCTCTCTACGCCAAGAATTCTAATGGCGAACAGGGTCTCGGCCTCACTGGCGATCCGACGGGCGACAACGAAATCTGGGCCGGCCAATTCGTCCAGCTCTTGTCCCAGACTGGCTCCTCCCAGTTCACCATCAGCTCCTTGTCATTTGACAGCACCACTGCTGGTGAAACGTCCGACATCTATTTCTCCACCGTCCAAGGCGTTCTGGGAATTTTGATCGGCTCGGTTAACTCCAACACCTCCTTCAACATTCTCAGCGCATACCAGAATGGTTACCTCGGCGTGACCGCTGGTGGCATCGGCGGCGGCGGCACTGGTCTCGAACCGGCCAACGTCTTGATTGCTTCTGCGACCGGTTATGTTCCGGACGGCGGCACGACGGTTGCGATGCTCGGCGGCGCGCTCACTGCGCTCGGCCTCATCCGCCGCAAGCTCGTTGCCTAATCAACCAGCCAAAAATTAAAACAGCCGGGCAGGATGAAAATCCTGCCCGGTTTTTTTGTGCCCATGGATGGATTGATACCCGCCGGAACAGTCGTTCCAATCTTCCGTAAAAAACTGTTGAAATAATTTCCGGGTTCGGGTTATTGTCGGCGCGTGAGACGGTTTCGTGTCAATGTCCTCACTGGATTCATCGCCTGCGGGTTGTTGTGCTTGAACCTCGGCGGATCCGCCGCCAGCTACGACCACTCCGCTCCCGTGGATAGCGATGATGCGGATGATGCCGGTCGGGCGATCAGTCCCACCGCCGCTGGCTGGAACGAAAGCGTTCCGGCGCGCCAAGAACGGCGCGCAGCGGACTGCCCGCCCGACCCATCTTTTTCCGGCTCATCCCTCGTCACGGATAACGCCTCCCTGACGTGGCACTTCGCCCAACGCGCCGCCGCTGCGCCGCGCGCTCCGTCCTTCCGCGCCTAAACTTCAGACAGAATTTACAGAATTAACCGAATTAGGATCTCGGTTTTTGAATTCTGGATAATTCTGTAATTCTGTCTGCCTCCCCATCGCCCCTCCGCAAGGAGGGCTCTCGTAAACCCGAAACCCCGTTCTCGTCCCGTCCTGTCCGCAAAACATTTTATGCCATTGCCCGTCGCACCCGCCGCGAACCGGCTCGCTTCCGCGCCGGATGCCGCCGCGTCTGTCGCTGACCGGCTAAATCCTGCGCCATTTCGGCGAAAAGTTGCGCCGTTTCCACGCGCCTGCGTGGCATTTCCACACCGTTTTGCGGCATGTCGGTGCGGAAAAATGATTTTTCGACGCCGCAATGCCGCGCGTCCGTCTCGAAATGCCGCGTCATCCTCCCGCAATGCCACGCAGTCGTCTCGAAACGCCGCTACTTCTGTCCAAAATGCCGCTACTTTTTCACGCCTCGCCGCAGAAACCCCTGCATTTGCCCCGCAATTCAACCGTTTTGCCCCGTTTAACCACCCTTAAACCACCCCCATACCATGCGAATTGCCTACTTTGACTCCGGCGACCCGGAAATGTATTTCGACAACCCCAACCTCCGCTGGGCTGACCCCGCCTACCTCCTCGAACCCGGCGACCCCGGCTATGTGGACCCCTTTCCCTCCGCAACCAACCAACACAACCAAAGAAAGAAAAACAAAATGAAAAGACATCCGTATTATCCACATCGTCAGGCCGACGAGATTGTCTGGCTGACGAATTTCATCAACAAGATCAGCACCTACGCCACCACGCTGGGACTGACTGCCGGCCAGGTCACCGCCATCAAAGCGGATTGCCTGTGGCTCATCTACCTCCTGCAAATCTGGCTGCCCGCCGTCCGCAACTGGGCGCAGAGCGGCACCGATGCGTTGAAAGAGGCGCAGAGCGGCACCGGCAGTTCCGCGCAGGTCTTGCCCGTGTTCACCGCGCCGACGGTGCCCACCGGCACCGCGGCCGCATTGCCCGGCGCACTCCTGCGCGTCTTTACCTTCGTGCAAGACATCAAGGAGAGCGGCAAGGCCACGGAAGCCATCGCCACCGACCTCGGCATCATCGGCGGCGAAGTGACCGGCCCCGACCCGGCCACTTTGAAACCCGTCATCAGCGCCACCGTCAGCGGCGGCCAGGTGCTCATCAAATGGGGTTGGGGTGGCCACGGCGCGTTCCTGGACAGTTGCGAGATCCATGTGGATCGCAACGACAGCCACGGCTTCGTGTTGCTCACCATTGACACCACGCCGAACTACACCGACACGCAATCTTTCCCCGCCGCGCCGACGAGCTGGAGTTACCGTGCGATTTACCGCACCGGCGACCAGCGCACCGGCCTCTGGAGCGCCACCGTCAGCGTGGCCGTGCCGAACTGATACCAAATGAAAAACTAAAACAAGGTTGAGGAGGAAAACCGAACCCGCGCCACGCGAGTGGCGCGGGTTTGTGTTTTTACCATCACCCCGCCTTGACCAGCGACTTGCGGAGCGCCGTCATCACCCGCGTCAACGAGACCGGCTGGCCGGATTTGGGCCACGGCTGGCCGTTCATCCGCACCCAGAACTGCCGCGCCGGGGTGAAGGGAACCCGCGCGAGCTGCACCTTCAGATTTTTATTGCGAGAATAATCCTTGATAGAAATTCGCAAGTCCGTTTTCATAAACCCATGCTAACAAAGGCCGTTGTGAAAACAACCGTGCACGACCCCGTGCACGCTCGGCGGTCGAATACTAGTTAGGCAGACTACGTTTATGGAAAATTACATGGATAGAATTGCAGGTAGCTTTGATGCGGTTAATAGAGCGCAGCAAGAGGCTGGTCGCCGCATGAGAGCCGCCGTAGATGCGCAGATTTCTTTGCCACATCTGCTTTCCGGCGAGGCTACCTTCATTGCCATGAAACGCGCGGTGGACGACCTCGTAAGCCGCGCCCCTCAAGACCATGATATTTTCATTTTGATGGACAATTTCACAGTTATCGAAGCTCGCTTCATCGAGCCGCACACCTTTTTGTTTGAGGGCTTCGATGAGAGCGGTCATCGCGCTGGCATGGTATGCCATTTCAGCCAGATTAAGGTTCGCGTGGTTTATCAGCCCAAGCGAGATGAGACCAGAATTGTCAGCCGTGTTATTCATGGCTTTAATCCCAATGCGCCGTCTGCCTAACCAGTCGCCGGAGTCAACCGCCGTTGGCGCGGTCAGTTCCGCTGTCGCGGTTCACGTCGCGAGTCGGCGGTGGCTCAGCTTTCTACGTTAGGCATCTCCGCACCACTATTATGGGCATCTCCGCACCACTATTATGAAGCGCATCACTATCATCCTTGCAGTCCTCGTCCTCGCTACCGGAGTTGTGTTTGCTCGCCGAGGGTTTTGGCCGCCCGCAAAGCCGCCGCGTTTGTCTTTACCAGATGCGTATGTTTGTGCAGAGGCCGCTCTCGGCACAGCCACTAATCAGTTTCATTGTGTCTCTGCGAGTTGTTTGATTTCACGGTCGCCTGATGGCGAGTGGATGATTATGTTTTGCAACACGAACGGCGTGTCCAAGACTGCATTCGTATTCTTCGACAAGACGACACGCATTGAAGACGGGAAGATAGATTTTTGATATATGCCGATGTTTAGTTTCACATTTGTAGTGCGACAAAATGGTTAGTAATCGGCTTCGTTGGGGTGGGGCGGCATAGAGTTCTTAGTCATTGTCTGTTCGCAGCGCAACCAGACCCACCAGACCCTCACCACACCCGCTTCCGTGAACGGCATTGTCGCCGGTAGCTCATAAAATAGCTTGCGGGCGGCGCAGGCTTTGCTAAAAACAAATCGTTTGCAACTGGTGAAGCGTCATTTCAGGCGGCACGGCAAGGCGGTCATCGCCTCGCTGCTGGCCGGGCTTGTCCTGCTGCTGAACCTGCTGGCGGTGTCGCCGGCGTTGCATGAACTCATCCACAGTGACGCGGGTAGCGCCGCGCACCAGTGCGCGGTCACGATGTTCGCCCACGGTCAGGTGGACTCGGTTTCGGTTGAGATTTCGGTCGCCACGCCGGTGCTTTCGGCGGCGGCAACTCCACAGATCGGTTTTTCCGTCTTTGCTCCGGCCATTGAAAATCTTCCCGCCGGCCGCGCCCCGCCCGTTGCCGTTTCTTCCCTCGCTTAACTAGGCCGGTCAGCGTTTGCTGGCTGGATTTCGGTTTAGATATTCCGTTTAGAAATTCCGTGAGAACCGTCGCGCCCGCTATTCGGGTGCGCCGGAGTGGAGAAACAATATGAAACTAAAAAATTTAATGGGCGTGTCTTCGGCCCTTTGCCTGTGCGCAATCGTCGCCCAGGCCCAGGAGACAAACAAGCCGGTGGATGTGGAGCAGCGTTTGAAGCAGATGCAGGAGATGTTCGAGCAGCGGGAGCATGACCTGGAGGCGCGTTTCGAGAAAAAGATCGCGGCGCAGGACGCGGAGATTGACGCGCTTAAAAAACAAGTCGCCGGTGCGCCGGCCAATCCGGCACCGAATGCGCCGGCAAGTTCGGTGGTCGGCACGGCCCCGGCCATGCCGGGATTCCCTCAGCCGACGGCGTCTCCAGCCACCCCGACGGCAGGTTGGACGCCGTCGAGTCCGCTGACGGTGGCGCGGGCCGGTTCGGCCTACATGAACATGAGCTTCGACGGAATGATGGCGGTCGGCGGCTCCACGGCCTCCGAGCCGTCGGCGTTTCTTCAGCTCGGCGACCACGACCCGCAGAAGAATGGATTCTCGCTGCGCAATGCCGAAATCGCGCTCGATGGCGCGGTGGACCCGTATGTCAAGGGCTTCGCCAACATCGTGCTCAAACTGGACAACAACAACGAGACGAGCATCGAATTGGAAGAAGCGTATTTGCAAAGCGTGTCGTTGCCGTGGAATCTGCAACTCAAGGCGGGGCAATTCTTCGCCAACTTCGGTCGCCAGAATCCGCAGCACCCGCACACCTGGGCGTTTGTGGATCAGCCGATCATGCTTGGCCGCGCGTTCGGGCCGGATGGTTTGCGAAGCGTCGCGGCGCAACTCTCATGGCTCGTGCCGACGCCGTTTTACACGGAGGCATTTCTTGGCGTGCTGGACGGGCAGGGCAGCACGTCGTTTAGTTTCCGCAACGCGGGCGAGCCGGACACGCTCGGCGTGAATCGTTTTTACGGACGGGCGACGACTAGCCGTTCATTGGACAGCGTGGGCGATGCGGTTTTTGTTCCGCGCCTTGCGTCGTCGTTTGAATTGACGGACGAGCAAACGCTCGTGCTGGGCGCTTCGGCGGCGTTCGGGCCGAATGACACGGGGGCGAATGCGCGCACGGAAATCTACGGCGTGGACGCGTATTGGAAATGGAAACCGGCGAATGCGGACGCGGGTTTCCCGTTCGTGTCATGGCAGACGGAAGTATTGTATCGCCGTTTCGGGGCGGGTGGCGACCTAACGGCGGCGCCGGCCTTGCGCGCCGAAAATCTGACGGACTGGGGCGGTTACTCGCAGGTGCTTTGGGGTTTCAAACCGCGCTGGGTAACGGGTGTGCGGGGTGAATATGCCAATGGCAATTCAGCGGCGAGCGACGCGGGCGATCCGTTTCGCGGCGAGCGCTACCGTCTTTCGCCGGTGCTGACATTTTTCCCCAGCGAGTTTTCCAAAATCCGGTTGCAATACAACTACGACCACGGCGCGCAGTTCGGCAACGCCCATTCGGTGTGGTTGCAATTAGAATTCATGCTGGGCGCACACGGGGCGCATAAATTTTGAAATACTTTTTCAGCCACAGATTGACACAGATGAAACACAGATTATGAAAAATAAAATTCTTACCTTTTTAGGCGTGCTGCTTTTCGCGGCCAACGCGCAGGCAAAACTAAATGTCGTGGCGACCACCTCCGACCTTGCGGCCATCGCCAAGGAAATTGGCGGCGACCAAATCACGCTCACCACGCTGGCGAAGCCCACGGAAGACCCGCACTTCGTGGATGCCAAG
>JBEEMY010000060.1:0-8443 GCA_041192415.1 Verrucomicrobiota bacterium
TTGATTAAGCTCATGGGTTTTCCGTTTTCAGAAAAATAATTTTTATGGCCAAGAAAGCATGGATTGAGCGGAACAACCGCAAAAAAGAGACGGTGAAGAAATTCGCCGCGCTCCGCGCTGAACTCAAGGCGAAGAAAGACTACATCGGTCTTTCCAAACTGCCGCGGGATGCCAGCCCAACGCGCGTGGTCAACCGTTGCGCCTTCAGCGGCCGCCGCCGTGGTTTCTGGCGCAAGTTCGGTGTGTCACGTTTGACGTTCCGCGAAGCGGCGTTGAACGGTCTGATTCCCGGAGTGACGAAGTCCAGTTGGTAAAATTTCAATCGTGCTGGCTGTCGGTTCCACACAAAAGCTGGAGCCGAAACGCAGGACGGAATTAAAAACAAAAAATGAGCGATCCGATTTCTGATATGTTGACGCGCATCCGCAATGGCGGACGTGCGTTGTTGCCCGCCGTAGTGATGCCGCATTCGCGCATCAAGGAAAGCGTGGCGAAAATTTTGCAGGCACAAGGCTACGTTGCCGAAGTGTCGGTGGCCGGCACGGTAAAAAAAACCATCAAGCTGCAGCTCAAGTATAATGGCAAGAAGAATGTCATCGAAGGCTTGAAGCGCGTGAGCAAGCCTGGTCTGCGCAAGTATGTCGGCGCCACGGAAATTCCCCGCGTTCGCGGCGGACTCGGCGTGGCGATCATTTCAACCTCGGAAGGTCTGTTGACCGACCAGCAGGCGCGCAAGAAAAACCTCGGCGGAGAACTCCTCTGCTACATCTGGTAATAATTTTATGTCGCGTATTGGAAAACAACCGATTGCCATTCCCGCCAAAGTTAAGGTGGAAGTGAAGGGGCAGAAAATTTCCGTTGAAGGCCCGAAGGGCAAACTCAACTGGGATTTGCCCAAGCGCACTAGCCTCAAGGTTGAAGGCGACAAGATTGTCGTCAGCCGCGATGGCGACGACGCTCAGGCGAAAGCGCTGCACGGCTTAAGCCGCGCGCTCGTCAACAACATGATTAAAGGCGTAGCCGAAGGTTACGTCAAGAAGCTCGAAATTCAGGGCGTCGGTTTCAAGGCTTCCGTTACCGGCAAAGTCGTGAACCTCTCGCTCGGTTTTTCGCACCCGGTCAATTACAACATTCCTGACCAAATCAAGGTGACGGTGGATGAGAACACCAAGCTTACGATTGAAGGCCCGGACAAAATGATTGTCGGCAAAGTCGCTTCTGAAATTCGCGCCTATTATCCGCCGGAACCTTACAAGGGCAAGGGCGTCCGTTACGCTGGCGAACACGTCCAGCGCAAGGAAGGCAAGACAGTCCAATAATAATTTTTGTTCACGGCCTTAACCGTGGACGCACAAAAATGAGAACGGAAAAAAAACTTAAACTGCGCCAGTTGCGCCGCTACCGCATCCGCAAGAAAATCTCTGGCACCAAGGAACGTCCGCGCATGGCGGTCTGTTTCACCAGCCAGAACATCCACGTCCAATTCATTGATGACGACGCGGGTGTGACCATTGCGGCGGCCTCGACCGTCACCAAAGGTAAGCCTACCGGCAAGCGCGAGCTGTCTGCTAACGCCACCGGGGCGAAGAAGCTCGGCACGCTGGCCGCAAAAAACGCGATGGACAAGGGTGTCACCACCGTTGTGTTTGACCGTGGCGGCAGCCGTTATCACGGCAAAGTCAAAGCGCTGGCTGATGCCGCGCGTGAAGCCGGTCTGAAATTTTAACCCGCAACCAAAAAGAATCCTGTGGCTGAAATTAATAAACCTGAAGCGGGCGCAACCCCTGTCGTTGCTGCCGTAGAAACGCCGCCAGCGCCGCAAGCGCAACGCGGTGGCGGTGACCATCGTGGCGGCGGCGATCGCGGTGGCCAGCGTGGCGGCGGCAATCGTGGCCGGCGCAAGCCGGTGGACAATGATAATTTTGGTGGCGAAGAAATGTTCGAGAAGGTGGTGTTCATCAACCGCTCCTCCAAAGTCGTGAAGGGCGGACGCCGCTTCAAGTTCAGCGCGCTCGTCGTCGTCGGCGACAAAAAAGGCCGCGCCGGTTATGCGCTCGGCAAGGCGTCGGAAGTTGCCGATGCCATCAAGCGCGGCGGCGAACTCGCCCGCAACAAGATGCAAGCCGTGGCGTTGAAAGACGCGACCATTCCGCACGAAGTTTATTCCACTTTTGGCGGCGCGAAAATTTTGCTGCGCCCGGCTTCGCCCGGCACAGGAATTATCGCCGGTAAAACGGTTCGTTCCGTTTTGGAAGCTGCTGGCATTAAAGACATCCTCACCAAATCGCTCGGCTCCAAAAACGCGGCGAACGTGGTGAAGGCGACCTTGGGCGCACTGTTGAGCCTGCGCACGCGCGAAATGATTTATCAAGCGCGCGGTTTGGAAATCAAAAAAGTGGCCGCGCCAAAAGCGCCGGAAGCCATTGCTGCCTAATTCATTTTTATGCGACTGCACAATCTTAAACCCCGTCCCGGTTCGAAACACCGCCGCAAACGGCTCGGTCAGGGCGAATCCAGCGGACGCGGCAAAACTGCCGGTCGCGGTGGCAAAGGCCAGACCGCGCGTTCCGGTAGCTCCATCCGCATCGGTTTTGAAGGCGGCCAGATGCCGCTCCTCCGCCGCATCCCGAAACGTGGTTTCAACAACACAGCTTTTGAGACGCGTTACATCGCGGTGAACGTGTGCGATCTCGAAATTTTTGACAACGGCGCAACGGTTGACGAAACCGCCATCCGCGCAGTCGGCCTGGCCAACGGCCCGGGCGACGGTATCAAGATTCTTGGCACTGGCGAGCTTTCCAAAAAGCTCAACGTGACGGCGAGCGCGTTCAGCGCCTCGGCCAAAACAAAAATCGAAGCCAAGGGTGGCAAAGCCGAAGTCGTCAGCCGCAAGGTTGCCGTCAAAGCCAAAGCCAAAGCCTGATTGCGGCACTGACTCATGTTCCGCAATCTCTTCACAACGGTCGCCAACTGCTTCAAAATTCCGGAGCTGAAATCTCGGATTGGTTTCACGTTGGGCTTGTTGATTGTGGCGCGCTTGCTCGCCGTCATTCGCATTCCCGGTTTGAATGGCGATGCGCTCTCCTCGTTCTTTGCGGCGCAGAGTAACAACGGTTTGTTGGGGATGTATAATACGTTTGCGGGCGGCGCGTTTGAACATTGCGCCATTGGTTCGCTGGGCATCATGCCCTACATCAGTGCGACAATTATCATTCAGTTGCTCACGGCGGTCTATGCTCCGCTAAGCAAACTGGCGCGCGAAGAGGGTGGTCGCACGAAGATTGTTCAATACGGACGTTACCTCACTGTGCTGTTGTGTATCGGGCAGGGGGCTTACTTTGCAAATAACTGGCTGCATCCGCAGTCCATCTTCAGCGGTTTCCAAGGCGACTTGGTTTTGATTTCAAATCACTGGGTTTATTTCTTTGAAGCTATTACGGTGATGACGGCGGGCACGATGCTCTTGATGTGGCTCGGTGAACAGATTACCGAACGCGGCATTGGCAACGGTGTTTCGCTCATCATCACCATTGGTATTCTGGCGCGTCTGCCGCAAGCGGTGACGGCAGCGAAAAATATGTTCTGGCCTGAAGGCGGCGGCGAGCCGACGCACAGTTTGCTGGGAACTGGACTTTTGCTGATTGCCTTGCTGGTCATCGTGGTCGGTGGAGTTATCGCCATCACTCAAGCGCAACGGAAAATTCCCGTGCAATACGCCAGCCGCATGGTCGGTCAAAAAATGTATCAGGGCGGAACAAACTTCATGCCGCTGCGCGTGAACTACGCTGGTGTGATGCCGATTATTTTTGCCCAGTCCATCCTGATGTTTCCGCAGCCGGTTTTAACTTGGTTGGCTAGTGGCATTTCGCAACCGTTCTTGCATGACAAAATTATCGCCTTGGCTTCGACGCTGAATTACGGCTCATGGCTTTACCTGACGATTTATTCGCTGATGATTTTGTTCTTCTCGTATTTCTGGGTGGCCACACAGTTCAATGAAATTCAGATTGCTGACGACTTAAAGAAAAACGGCGGTTACATTCCTGGTGTGCGCCCCGGCCAGCAGACCAGCGATTATCTTCACAAGGCGATGAGCCGTATCACGCTCGCTGGCGCGCTGTTCCTGACGATCATCGCCACCTTGCCGATTATCCTTTCCCGCGAGTTAAACATTGACCAGAACGTCGCGCAGTTTTTTGGCGGCACAAGCATTTTGATTTCGGTCGGTGTGCTGCTCGACACAATGCGCCAGGTGGAATCGCACCTGATGATGCGTCACTACGACGGCTTCCTGAAAAAAGGAAAAGTCCGTGGCCGTTTCTGAAATTTTGTGGCCGGCATAAAGCTCAAGACAGCAGAGGATTTGAAGTTGATGCGTCCGGCCTGCGTGGTAGCGGCGAAAGTTTTAGATGAAATCGCTAGGTTCATCAAACCGGGTTTGACGACCCGGCAGGTAGATAATTTTGCAGCGGAACGGATGGCGGCATACGGTGGGAAGAGTGCCTTTTTGGGGTATCGCAAGTATCCGTGCCACACTTGTATCTCGGTGAACGATGAAGTGGTTCACGGGCTGGCGAATGAGCGCGAATTAAAATTCGGCGACATCGTCAGCTTAGATGTGGGTGTCCGCTACAACGGTTTTATCGGTGACAATGCTCGCACGGTGGCGGTCGGTGGTTGCGGAGTTGCCGCGCAGCAGTTGATGGATGTGACGGAGCAGTCACTCTATTTGGGAATTGCGGCGGCCGTGCCGGGAAATCGCGTGACGGATATTTCGCGCGCGGTGCAGGATTACGTTGAGAAAAACGGATTCAGCGTTGTCCGTGAATTTGTTGGTCACGGGGTCGGACGCACGATGCACGAAGAGCCGCAGGTGCCGAACTTTGTGGATCGGACGATGAACGACCGGTTGCGACCAGGAATGACGATTGCCATCGAACCGATGGTGAATTCAGGTCGGCACGACGTGAAAATTTTGAAAGACGGCTGGACAGTGGTGACGCAAGATGGTTCAATGTCCGCCCATTTTGAGCATACCGTTCTGATTACGGAAGGTAAGCCGGAGATTTTGACATGGTTGGAGAAAACGCCTTCCTTGTAGCAGGCCGCGTGACGGAAGTTCTGTCGAACGGAACCTGTCAGGTGGAATTAAAAAACGGCCATCAGTTGACCGCCTTCGTGGCGGGTCGGGATAAAAAGATTTTTGCCGGCGTGAACGTCGGCGACGCGGTCCAATTACAATTGACGCCCTACGACTTAGACGTGGGGCGTATTTTAGTCGAAACAAAAAAGATTTAGAAAATGAAAGTCCGAGCGTCAGTTAAAAAAATGTGCGAGCACTGCAAAATCGTGAAGCGCAAGGGTGTCATTCGCGTCATCTGCTCGAATAAACGTCACAAGCAACGTCAAGGTTAATAAAAATTTATGGCACGCATCATTGGTGTAGAAATTCCGCCGAACAAGCGCATTGATATCGCGCTCCGTTACATCTACGGCATCGGCCCGGTCAACGCGGTCGAAGTCCTCGAACGCGCGAATATTGACCCGTCCATCCGCGCGAAAGATTTGACCGAGGCGCAGCTCTCGCAAATCGTCCATGCGATTCAAGATGGCAAGTATGTCATCGAAGGCGATCTCCGCCGCGAACTCGGCATGAATTTGAAGCGCCTGCAAGGCATCCGTTGTTACCGTGGCGTCCGCCACCAACGCAGCTTGCCCGTGCGCGGTCAACGCACCCAGACGAACGCCCGCACACGCAAAGGTCCGCGCAAGACGGTCGGCGTGCAACGCAACCCGGCTGCCAAGGCCGGCATCCACTGATTTATTTCAAATTTGTAATTTGAAATTTGAAATTGAATAACGCTATGTCCGAAGAAAAGAAAAAGCCCGCCGCTCCGAAGAAGGAAAAAGAAGTGAAGGTTGACGCTGCCGCCCCGGCGGAAGCGAAGCCTTCAAAGAAAGCCGCCGCCGCCGCTGCTGAAGCCGCGAAGCCGGTTGAAGCTGTGGCGATCGTCGCGCCAACCGCCGCTGAACTTCTCGGTGAAGATCCGAACGCAAAGAAAATCGTCAAGGCCAAGCACGCAAAGAACGTCGCGGTGGGCATTGCGAACATTCTCGCCACTTTCAACAACACCCAAGTCACCATCACCGATATGCAGGGCAACCTGATCGGCTGGTCCGCCGCTGGTCGCGTCGGTTTCAAAGGTTCGCGCAAGAGCACGGCCTACGCCGCGCAGATGGTTGCGCAGGACGCTGCCCGCCAAGCCATGTCCCACGGCATGAAGGAAGTTGAAATTCGCGTGAAGGGTCCTGGTTCAGGTCGTGAATCTGCCATCCGCGCTTTGCAGGCGATTGGTTTGGAAATCAGCGCCATCAAGGATGTCACGCCGGTTCCGCACAACGGCTGCCGCCCGCGCAAGAAACGCCGCGTCTAGTCCCCAACTTTAATTTAGAATTTAATATTTATGGCTCGTTATACAGGTCCCCGCGTCCGCATTAGCCGCCGTTTCGGCATTCCGATTTTCGGCCCCACGAAATATCTTGAACGCCGTAACTACGGTCCCGGTGTTCACGGCCCGAAGTCCCGCCGCAAGACCACCGAATACGGTGAAGGTCTGAATGAGAAGCAAAAGCTTCGCTATTTCTACGGCCTCATGGAAAAACAATTCCGTGGTGTCTATGAAAAGGCGAAAAACCGCCGCGGTGTCACCGGTGACACGATGCTCCAAATTTTGGAGACGCGCTTGGATAACGTTGTTTATCAACTTGGTTTTGCAAACACCCGCGCTGGTGCTCGCCAGATGGTCAATCACGGTCACATTACCGTGAACGGCCGTAAAGCAGCTATCGCGTCCTTCGCATTGAAGGTGAATGATGTCATCGCCGTCAAGAATCACAACGTATCGAAGCAGCTTTCGACCAAGGGTCTTGAAGTTTCCGCCAGTCGCGCGGTGCCGGATTGGTTGTCTTTGAACAAAGAAGAACTCAAAGGCACGATCATGCGCATTCCGACCAAGGAAGAGATTCAGCCCATCGCCAATGTGCAGATGATTGTCGAATTTTATTCCCGCTAATAACCACAACTAGAAAAACAATTACACGGGCGGCTTTGGCTGGGAATAAATTTGCCAGAGCCGTCAGATTAAAATTGTTACCGAAAGAAAATTATGCCTGTTCGTCTTGGACGTTTTGAAATGCCGAAGCGGTTGCAGAAGGATGACGCCTCCGCCACTCCCAACTACGCGAAATTTATCGCCGACCCGTTTGAAACCGGTTATGGCCATACCGTCGGGAATTCGCTTCGCCGGGTTTTGCTCTCCTCGCTCGAAGGCGCAGCCGTCACCTCATTGAAGGTTGATGGTGCGATGCACGAGTTCGCCACGATTGACGGCGTCGTCGAAGACGTGACCGACATCGTTCTGAATTTGAAAAAGGTCAAGTTCAAGGCGCACACCCGCGAAGAACAAACTCTCTTGCTCTCCGTGAACAAGGAAGGCGCTGTGACCGCCGCCGACATCACGACCAACCAGAACATTGAATTGGTCAATCCCGACCAGCACATCTGCACGCTGGACAAGAAAAAGAAATTTGAGATGGAACTGACCGTGAAAATCGGTCGCGGTTTCTGCCCGAGCGACGAAAACAAAAAGCCCGGTCAGGCCATCGGCATTGTCGCCATTGACTCCATTTTCTCCCCGGTCACCCGCGTTCGTTACGCTGTCGAAGCGGCGCGCGTCGGCAACCGCACGGACTATGACCGTTTGGTCATGGAAATTTGGACAGACGGACGCATCACCCCTGATGACGCTCTCACTCAAGCCTCCGCAATTTTGGCGCATCACCTCGACGTGTTTGTCGGCTACGACAAGAACGCCGTTGAGTTTGAAGAAGCGGCCGACAAGCAGGACGACGAGAAGGTGAAGATGAAGAAGTTGCTCAACATGAGTGTCAACGAAATCGAGTTGAGTGTCCGCGCAGCGAACTGCCTGAACAACGCCAACATCACCACCGTCGGCCAGCTCGCGATGAAGACCGAGCAGGAAATGCTCAAGTATCGCAACTTCGGCAAGAAGTCGCTGAACGAAATCAAAGACAAACTGACCTCGCTCCAGCTCTCGCTCGGTATGAATTTCGAGCCGGGACTGATTGACACCACGGTCAAAGAAGAGCCGAAAGCCGAATAAGGAATTGCCATGAGACATTTGAAACGCACGGCCAAATTGGGCCGCACATCCGAACATCGCAACGCGATGCTCGCCAACTTGGTTTGCAGCTTGATCGAGCACAAGCGCGTGACGACGACTTTGGCCAAGGCCAAAGCCGCCCGCTCCGTCGCTGAAAAGATGGTCACGCTCGGTAAGAGCGGAACCATCCATGACCGCCGTCTGGCTGTTGCCCGCTTGCATCAGGAAGCCGCCGCGAAAACCCTCTTCAAGGAAATCGC
>JBEEMY010000061.1:0-8406 GCA_041192415.1 Verrucomicrobiota bacterium
AAGCGACATCCGACGATTGAGGATCATGTGACGATTTATCCCGGCGCAACGATTCTTGGCGGCGACACGGTCATCGGCGCAGGCAGCACCATCGGCGGAAATGTTTTTGTGATGAACAGCGTGCAGCCGAATTCGCTGGTCGTCTATGACGGTCTGGATATGCGCGTCTTGAGCAAGGCGGACAAAAAGACGGCGTTGGATTTCACGATTTGAACCACCTGCCGCGCTGACCCGCGAACGGCGAAAACGAAAATTGTGCGCGTCGCCCGCTTGAACTAAACTCCGCCGATGTTCGATTCGTTAAGCACCAAGCTCCAGAACGCTTTCAAAAACTTGCGCGGCCTCGGGAAAATTTCCGAGAGCAATGTCGGTGATGCCTTGCGCGAGGTGCGGATGGCGCTGCTGGAGGCGGATGTGAATTTCAAGGTGGCGCGCGATTTCATCGAGCGCGTCAAAACCAAATCGCTCGGCGCGGAAGTCATCACGAGCGTCCAGCCCGGCCAGCAGATCATCAAGTTCGTCAGCGATGAACTCACGGAACTGCTCGGCTCACAAAACGCGGCGCTGAATCTTTCCGGCACGCCTAGCTGTGTGCTGATGGTGGGCTTGCATGGTGCGGGCAAAACCACTTCGTCTGGCAAACTCGCCAAGCTGCTCAAGAAACAAGGCCGCTCGCCGCTGCTCGTCGCGGCGGATGTGTATCGCCCAGCAGCAATGGATCAGCTCGAAACGCTCGCCAAACAAGTTGATGTGCCCATTTTCATCAAGCGCGGCGAAACGGATGTTTTGAAAATCGCACGCGAAGCGTTGGCCTTTGGCGTGACGCAGGGCAGCAACGTCATCATCTTCGACACCGCTGGGCGTTTGCAGATTGACGAGCCGCTCGTGCAGGAACTCGTGCGCCTGCGTGACCTCGTGAAGCCGCAGGAAATTCTCCTCGTGCTCGATGCCGCGACTGGTCAGGAAGCGGTGAACGTCGCCACACATTTTGATGCCGCACTGAACATCACCGGTTCGATTCTCACGAAGCTCGACGGCGATGCGCGCGGCGGCGCGGCGTTAAGTTTGAAGTCCGTCACCGGCAAGCCGATCAAGTTCGCGGGCGTGGGTGAAAAGCTGGACGAGTTTGAACCGTTTCACCCCGAGCGCATGGCGTCGCGGATTCTCGGCATGGGCGACGTCGTCAGCCTGGTTGAAAAAGCGGCGGAAGCCGTCAGCGAAGACGACGCCAAGCGCATGGAAGAAAAAATGCGCAAGGGTGAATTCTCGCTGGAAGATTTTCTGGAGCAGTTGCGCGCGATGAAAAAACTCGGCTCGCTCGAAAGCATTGTGAAGATGTTGCCCGGCGGCAGCGACGCGCTCAAGCAGATGGACGTGGGCAAACAGGAAAAAGAATTTCAGCGCATGGAAGGCATGGTCTGCGCGATGACGAAAAAGGAACGGCACAATCCGGTGCTGCTCAATGCGAGCCGCCGTCGTCGCATCGCCGCCGGCAGCGGCGTGACGGTCACGGAGTTGAACACGATGCTCAACAAATTTTTTCAGATGCAGCAGATGATGAAAAAGATGGGCAAAATGTCCAAGATGATGGGCAAAATGGGCGGCGCGATGCCCGGGATGTTCCGGCGCTGAACGACACGCGGTGCATCCGGCAAGGCTGGACACAGCCGCGACCGAATTATTTCAAAGCAACTCCACGGCGCGATGCAATTCAGCGTCGGTGTTGTAAAAGTGCGGGGAGAAGCGGATATATTTTTGCCCCTTCCGGTCGCCGCGCAAGGAAGCCACCACGCCGTTCTCGGAAAGTTTCTGGTGCAACGGTGTTAGGTCTTGGCCGGGCTTGAAAAAGGACGTGATGCTGCTGGCAGTTTCCATTTTTGCATCCACATTCAGCACGGTGAATCCCTTGGCCTGCAACGCAGGCACGAGCCACGCGCGTTTGCGGAGCAGTTCGCGCGCGATGTTTTCTACGCCGACTTCCAGCGCGAGCTCCATGCTGGCGAGCAGACCGATGAGGCCGATGAGATTGTGCGTGCCCGCTTCAAATTTTGCGGCGCCGGATTTGAATTCAATTTTTTCCTGCGCGACGAAATTTGGATTGCGCACGTTGTGCCAGCCGTAGATGGGCGGATTTAATTTCGCCTGCAAATCCTTTTTGACGTAGAACACGCCTGCGCCGCACGGGCCGAGCAGCCATTTGTGCGCGTCGGCGGCGAGGAAATCCACGTTCTCCACGGTCGTGGGAAATGCGCCGAGCGTCTGGATGGCGTCGAGGCAAAACAAGGTTCCGCGCTCGCGCAGAAATTTCCCGATGGCCTCGTGTTCGAGCCGGTGGCCGCTGATGAAATGATTCGAAGCGAGCGCGACGAGCTTGGTGTCCTCGTCCACTTGGCCCATGACATCCACTTTGCGGACGGCACCGAGGGTCTTGATGTTCAGCAGGCGGACTTTCACGCCCTTGTCAGCGAGCGCCATCCACGGATAAACGTTCGAGGGATAATCGTCGTGGTAGATGAGGATGTTGTCGCCCTTGCGAAGATTTAATCCGGCGGCGACGTAGCTCAAACCCATCGAAGTGGAGCCGATGAAGGCAACTTCTTCCGACTGGCAGTTCAATAGTTTCGCGCCCGTCGTCCGCGCTTCTTCGAGGCGGTGCATCACGAACGCTTCCTGGTCGCCGAGCGTGCCTTCGTTGGCGCAATCATTCATCGCCTGCGCGATGCGGCGCGGCAATGGGCAGACGCCGCCGTGCGCGAGAAAGACTTTACTTTTGGTGACGGGGAATTCGTGTTGGCGGAGTTCCTCGTTGGAGAGAATTTCAGGAATGGTCATGGAAATAAATTATTGGAGGCTCTTCATCATCGCGCCGTAATAGTTCACCCAGAAGCGGATGATGTTGAAAACAATGAGCGCGGTGATGCAGCCGTAGATGATGCCATTCATCACGCGGGCAAAAAATTGCAGGGCGTTAAAACCTTCCTCCTCGAAATAAACGCGCAGGCGTTGCAAAGTTTCGTCGTGCTTGCCGCTCACCTCGGCGGACGTGAAAAGGTTCGTGAACATTTCCGGGAAGTAGCGGATCTGGCTGACCATTTCAGCGGGTGTCACGCCTCTTTCAAACTCCGGTGTCCACGCCTGAATTTCCCGCTTCAACCGCGTGGAGCCGCTGGCGGCGGCGGCGAGATCCCAGCTCCGAATGACCGGCACACCCGCGCTCAACAGCGCATCCAGCGCCGCAGTGAGGCGCGCGATGGCGAGGTATTTCAGTGCCGTGCGCAACAGCGGAACGGCCATCAAAATATTTTCCACGAGGGCGCGCCAGCCTTCGCTGCGGTTTCCTTGGCAGGCGAAAATGAGGAAGAAGACCGTGCCGTAAATCCCACCATAGACGACGATTTTCTCGATGAGGAACGGAAGGCACTTGGCATAGTCGCCGTCCATGATGCCGTAGGCGAAGGCGATCAGATAGCCAAGCGGGAACACGAGGAGAAAAACATTCAACGTCATCACGGTGACGATGAGTCCCTTGATGGTGTCGCGGATGATTTTGACGCGGGCGGTGTAGTTGCGGGCAAGTTGCCGGAAGGCGACATCGAGCCGGCCAGATTCTTCGCCGACGGAAAGTAGGGCGACATCAAATTCCGGCAGCCAGCCCTGCACTTTTTTCATGCTGTCCGCAAACGTGTGGCCTTCGCGCAGATGACCGATGAGGGCGAGAATTACTTTTTGCGAACCGCGCAAAGAACGGTTGCGGCTGGCCATTTCCAGCGCCTTAATCAGAGGCACACCCGCCGCGATGGTTGACCCCAACTGGTCGTAGAGCTGCGCGCGGCGGTTGAGTTGTCCGGGCGTGACCATGTTTCAAAAATTTAAAACCAAGCCGCCAAAGAAAAAGTCCAAAGTCGCGGCGCGAGCTTTGGACTTGAAATTATTTACTTGGAACTGAATCAAGCGATGGCGCGGTCGAGGCTGGCCTTCAAATCGCGTTTGCTTTTCGCGCCGACCATCTGCTCGGCAACCTGGCCGTTCTTGATGACCAGCAGCGTCGGAATCGCGCGCACACCGAACTGCGCGGCCAAAGCCTGATGCTCGTCAATGTTGACCTTGCCGATTTTGACCTTGCCTTGGTATTCGCCCGCGAGTTCGTCGAGGACGGGCGCAATCATCTTGCACGGGCCGCACCATTCCGCCCAGAAATCCACGAGCACCGGCGTGCTGGACTTGAGGGCTTCCGCGTCAAAATTTTCCTGCGTGAGGATGGTGATCAAAGGTGAGGCCATAACTTAACTGGTGAAAGTTGCTACGTTGTCCTTCAGCGCCAAGAAAACCCAGACGATGACGCCCACCGCCGCGAGGCTGGCGATGGCGGCCGTGAAAATCAAAACCTTGTCGAGCGTCTTGATGGACGGGACGACCGGGGCGGCGGCGCGTTGCATGGGCGCGGGCGCCTTGGCCGAGGTTGCGGCGGCGACGGGCGCAGCGCCTTTGGCGAGCGCGGCGGGAGCGGCAGCGGCGGGAGCCGGGGCGGGCGCAGCGGCGCGAGCCAAAGTGGGCGCGGCACTCGGCGCACCCGTCGGGCCACCCGGCGGCAACGTCGGCAACTTGATGGTCGGCGCGGCAGTCGGCTTGGGCGGGAGATTGATGCGGACGGTTTCTTTTTTGGGCTGCACCTTGCCGGTGGATTTCTTCAACGGTTCAGCGCCCGTGGGCGCGCCCGGCAACGGATTGATAGGTGGAACTTCGGCCATAAGTGTGTTGAAGATAAGCACCGTGCGGCGGCTGTCAAATTTTAATTGCCAACCCGACGGCTGGTCGGTTTGGCGGCGAGCCGGTTCGGCTTGAATTGCCGCCGTTTTCCGGCCAAGGTTTCCGCGTGAGTTTCATTCCCGGCTTCTGGCGCAAATGCCGCCTCGCGTTTCGCTGGGCGCGCTATTTTCTCTGGTTCGTCGTGCTGCTGGCGCTGCTCGCGCTCGCTTGGGTCAACGTCGTGGGCGTGCCCGAGTTCGTGAAGACGCGGCTGGTCGCGTCCCTCGGCGAACAGGGCGTGCAACTGGAATTTTCCCGGATGCGCTGGCGGTTCATTCGCGGCTTGGTCGCGGAAAATGTCATCATCGGCGACAAATTGCACCGCGAGCAGAAGCCCCTGTTCACCGCCGGGCAAATCCAATTGCGCCTCAACTACGCGGCGTTGGCGCACCGCCAATTCCAACTCACCGGCGTGGTGGTGCGCGACGGCATCTTCACCCTGCCGCTCTCCGCGACCGACCGGCTGGTGGCGCAAAATATCCAAGCGGAAGTCCGCTTCCTGCCGGACGGGACGTGGTCGCTCGATGACTTGCGCGCGGATTTTTCCGGCGCAAAAATCCGGCTCTCCGGGCAACTGGCGCACGCACGCGACGCGACCAAGTGGGATGTGTTCACCGGGAACAAAGGCGATGGCCACGGCGCACTGCGAAAACCGCTGGCAGATTTTTCCGCGACGCTGGCGAAAATCCGTTTCGCCGCGCCGCCGCAGATCAGCGCGGAAATTTCCGGTGACGCGCGCGACGCCCATTCACTCGTCCTGAAAGCCACCGCCAACGCGCCGAGCGTAGTCACCCCGTGGTTTAATGCGCGCAGACTGCAACTGGTCGCCAACCTTTCCCTGCCCACCAATGCGCCGGCGGACCCCAACCCCGCACTGGGTTTTTGGACGAATGCGCGGCCATTCCGCCTGGCGTGGATCACGCGCGCAGCGGAACTGGAGCTGACGAATTTTTCGGCGCGCGAGGCGGAATGTGCCGGCGAATGGCAAGCACCCCGGCTGGCCGTCGGCAAATTATCCGCGCAGACCGGCAATGGCCAGGTGTCCGCCGCCGCCGCGCTTGATGTCGTCACACGGGAATTACAATTCACCAATCGCTCCGCGTTTGATCTGCACCTGCTGGAGCCGTTCCTGCCCGCCCGCGCCCGCGCCGAGGTGGCGAAAATTTTCTGGACGCAGCCGCCGTCGCTGGCTTGCGAAGGCGCGCTCACGCTGCCCGCGTGGACGAACGCTGCGTTCGACTGGCGCGAGCTGTTTGGCCCGACGGCGCGGTTGCACGGCGAATTCGCCGCGACCAACGCCGTGGCGCACGGCCTCACGGTCGAGTTGGCGCGAACGCATTTCAGTTACGCCAACTTCATCTGGCGGGCGCCGGATTTGCAATTGATCCAAGGCCGCACGCAGCTCGAATTCAGCGGCGAGCAAAGTCTGGCCACCGAAAATTTTTCCGGGACGTTACGCGGCACGCTCGCGCTCGAAACCACGCGCCCGTTCCTGCCCACGAACGTGGCGGCGGTGGTTTTCAAAATCATCGCGCTGCCCGAACCGGTGGCGTTGAACCTCGCCGCTGACGGCAACTGGCGGGATTTGAATTCGCTGACGGCCACTGGGCGCGTGGCGTTGACAAATTTTGCCGTGCGCGGGCAGCCTTACGACAGCGTGACGGCGCAACTGTTTTACACCAACCGCTCGCTGATATTTTTACAGCCGCAGATGTTCCGCGCCGGCGGTTCGCAGACGATGACGGCGGATGCGGTGGCGCTGGACTGGCGCGCGGGCATGATTTTTTTCACGAACGGTTTTAGCATTGTTGACCCCACGCCGGTGCTGCGTTCCATCGGCGAGAAAACCGCGCGGCTCATTGCGCCGTATGAATTTCTCACGCCGCCGACGGCGCGAGCGCACGGGCAACTGCCGTTGCGCGACATCAATCGCGGACGCGATCTCGACGGAACCGACCTGACGTTTGAAATTCTGAAAGCCGATCACTTTCGCTGGACCAAACTTTCGACCACGAACATCACCGGCACGGTTCACTGGCTCGGGCAAGAGTTGGTGCTGACGAACATTGTGGCGGAAACCTACGGCGGCAACGGCGCGGGCTGGGCGTATTTTGATTTTCATCCCGTCGGCTACGGTTGCGATTTCAAGTTCGGCGTGGCGGTGACGAATCTGGACGTGCATGAGTTGGGCTTGGACTTATCGGATTCAAAAACAAATTTGATTGCAGGCTCGTTGACCGGCGCGGCGGTGGTGACGGATGGGAACACCAAAACGTGGCGTTCATGGAATGGTTTTGGCGGCGTGCAATTGCGCGACGGCCAACTCTGGAACATCCCGCTGTTCGGTTTACTTTCGCCCGTGTTGAATACCGTCACGCCCGGCCTCGGCAACAACCGCGCGACGGAAGCGACGGGGACATTCGTGCTGACCAACGGTGTGGCGCGCTCGGTGGACGCGGAAATCCACACGCTCACGATGCGGCTGCAATACGTCGGCACGGTGGATTTACAAGAGAGCGTGGACGCGCGCGTGACGGCCCAACTGCTGCGCAACACCCCCATGCTCGGCGAAGTCGTGAGCACGCTGCTCTGGCCGGTGAGCAAAATTTTTGAATGTCAGGTGAACGGCAAAGTCAGCGCGCCGCAGGTGACGCCCATTTATTTTCCCGGCGTGAAATATCTCCTGAACCCCGTGCGCACGCTCGAAGAAATCCTGCCCGCCACCGCCAAGCCGAAGGGTTGAGCCGGGTGCGTCTTCCCGCTTCGTCCTCGTCCTCGATTTTGTTCTGCGTTTTCGAGAACGAGAACGAGCCAAGAACTGTGTCAAAGCCAACTTTGGACTTCGCGTTCAAGCATTCCTCCATTCTGCCGATGGACAAACATGGTTCGTGTCAAATCCGCAGAACTCCAGCCCGGCATGGTCGTCGCCCGCGATGTGAAAAACATTGATGGGATGCTGCTCGCGCCCAGCGGTTGCGAATTGAGCGAGCGACAAATTGACATCCTCCAAACGTGGGGCGTCGTCGAAATTGAAATCGAAGCCAGCGCCGAACAAGCCAAAGCCCGCGACCCGCTCGCGCAACTGCCGCCCGAAGTGCTCGCGAAAATCACGGCGGAACTCCGCGCGCGTTTTTGGAAGCCGGACGACTTCGGCCCCGTGCCGGCGGAAATTTTTAAACTCATGCTGCTGCGGAAGGCACGGCGCAGCTTGAACCCATGAAGTTCCGAACGTCCAACAACCAACATCGAACACCGAACATCCAATGGTTCGCGTTTGGAGCATTCACTGGATGTTGGTTGTTCCGCAAATTAACCCAATGAATCCTCCCGCCATCAAAAGCATGGTCGCCGCCGTGCCGCGCAGCCTCGGCTCCTACGGCCCGGTGTTGCGGGAGATTGAAACCGCGCTCGCCTCACCGCAGTGCAATCTGAATTCCATCGGCATCAATACCATATTTCTTTGCAGCACCAACGCCCGTTGAAACTGCTAATCCATTCGTTAGCACAATTCCTTTTTGGATTCCAATTTTCGTCAGGGCGTTGTTAAAATAGCCAACTCCTGCTGCTGCTCCTTCATAATTTACACTTAGCACTTTAACT
>JBEEMY010000062.1:0-8403 GCA_041192415.1 Verrucomicrobiota bacterium
CGCTCGCGCATTTTTTTCAAGCGATCGGACGGCGGCGGCAGTTGCAGATTGCAGCCGGGAAAATCCGGCGCATCCAGCCAAGTCGCCAGCAGGAGAAATTCAAACGCCGTTAAACCGCCCGGCGCGCGGCGTTTGAACGTGAGCTGATCCGGCGCGGTCTGCGTGATTTCCGTGACCGTGGCCCGGAGTTCCGGCGCAAATTTGGAAATCCATTGGTAAGGCACGCCCGCGCCGTTGATCTGCTTGTGGCGCGTCATCAGGAATGAAATCTGGTCAAGTTGCAACTGCGCCTTGAGCCGCTGCGCCGTGTCTTCCCAATGATAAAAAACCATGCCGGGCGCGGTCAGGTGCTGGATTAATTCGGGTGGCGTCGGTTTGCCGCGCGCCAGATGCGGCAGACCGCCCGCGAGCAAAAATTCGCCGCTGCTCTCTTTCATCGCCTTGAGATACGGCGAGATTCCCGGCGCGCCAATCAGCGCCACCTCGTTGTTTGTGACCTGCCAGCGCATCGGCGTCATGAAACCATTTTGTGCGTTGCGCTCCGCCACCACCGCTTGCAACTGACCGCTGGCTTGCTGCAACGCCGCGCGCGATGACGCCACCGGCACGGCGGCAAACGCCTGAAACGCCTCGCCCGCGCCGCACCAGATGAAGGTCTGATCTTCCGCCGTATCCACGGCAAACGCCTCGCCCCACGGCTGCGTTTTCAACCAGCCCATCAGCCCGCGCACAGCCGTGAAACTGAAAAACGGCAGATGCACCGTGTTCGTCGGGAAACGCCACGCTTCCTGTTTCAACGTGAGATTTTCGGGGAAGAAAAATTTTCCGGTGACCAGCAGGTTGGTCGCATCGGCTGAACCTTCAAACGTCGTCTCCGGCAGGCCCAGCGTTTTTAACTGCGGCTGCCATTGCGCCAGCCGCGGCCAGTTCACATCCGCCGTCAGCCAGTTCGTGGCGGGGGCGGAAGTTTTTTGCGCCAGCTTCTCGCCCAGCTTCAACGCGCCGCTGCCGGAATCAAAAATCAGCCAGCCGCCGGATTGCTTGAACGTCGCCGCTGGAAAAAAAAATTGTAGTTCCGTCTGCCAGAGTTGCGCGCGCGTTGGGGCGAGCTTGATCGCCAGCGCCGCCGCCGTTTTACCGCCCTGCCCGGCGCGCGCTTCAAAAAACCATTCCGCGCTTTGCAAATCATCGAGCAGCGGACGCAGCGCCGCGCCACCGGCGGCGACGTTCAGATTTTTTGACAGCCACGGCGCCAGTTTATCGGCGACTTGCTGGCGTAAGGCCAGCGCTTCGGCGGAAGAAAACTCGTTGGCGAACGCCGGGTAATTTTTGTTGGCGGCAATCCGGTCGCCGCCGGCAAAATGAATTTGGGCAAGCAAGTCCGGCTGCGGCAACTCGGCGCGAACGGCCAGCGCCGCCAGCGCCAGAGTGGAAACGATCAAAAACTTTTTCATCGGGTGCATTTCTATGCCACGGCAGCAGCGCGTTGGCAATCGCGGAAATTGGCGCACGGGTTTCAAATCACTCGCCGCGATAAACCGCGCGCGCCGTGCAGGTCTCGGCCACGACGATTTCCGTGAGCAACGGCAGCTTGGGCTTGAGTTTTTTCCAAATCCAAATGGCGACCACTTCGCTCGTGGGATTTTCGAGGCCGGGAATTTCGTTGAGGTAGTAGTGGTCCAGCTTTTCCCAGAGCGGCTTGAACGCGGCGGAAATTTCCGCGTAGTCCATCAGCCAGCCCAGCTTGGGATCGCACTCGCCCGCCACCACGATCTCCACGCTGAAGCTGTGGCCGTGCAGGCGGCGGCATTTGTGACCCCTCGGCAGATGCGGCAACAGATGCGCCGCCTCAAACTGAAACGTTTTTCTTAATTCCATTTTCATAATTTTTGTCACTCGTCAGGTTTCAAAATCCGTCCACGTCACCAAATCGCCAATCACCGGTCGCCCGTCGTGCCGCCACGTCAGCGGCGGGTTTTGCATTTGGCCGAGCGGGCAAATCCGCGTGACGCCCCAGCGCGCAAATTTCAACGCCAGCTCCGCCATTTTTTCTGGTGGCGCGGCGATGCCCACGGTGGAAATTTTGCCTTGCACTTCGTCCAGCCCCGGCAAGGTCGCCGCCGCGTCCGTCACGGGCTTCACAAAAATAAAACGGTTCAGCGGCGAAAAACGGAAACGCAGTTCATGCTCGAACACCACCGTCCACGCGGTGGAATCCGGGCTGGCCCACAATTTCAAATCGCCGCGATGCGCGGCCAGCGACTCATACAACGAACGGCGCGCACTGATGGCGGCGGCTTCCGCTATCGAAATTTTCCCACGCGGCTCGGCGACCTCGCGCTTCGCCAATTCGACGGCGAGCTGTTCCGCAAATTTATCCGACTCCACCGCGCCGCGTTCCTCGACGTAAAAAACGTGCGGCGAGAGGCAGCCGTTTTGATCCCACGCAATCACGTCGTCCGCCGCGCGGGAAATAATTTCGGTAATCGTCTCGTCGCGCAAGACCTCGCGCGCAATGAAGCCAAAGCTTACGCGCTGACCGTGACCGACGAAGCGGGTGGCCTGCGGCAGTCGCGCGCGGATGGCCGTCAGCGTTTCATCGTTGCCCGTCGCCGTCACGCAATCAGCGGCGGCGAAAAGCTCGTGTTCCAGTTCAACATTGCCGCCGCGCCATTCTGCCAACTCGATGCACGCGCCAAGTTTTGGGTCGTGCAGGTAAATCGAGTGGGCGAAGAGTCGCGGCAGCAGCGACGCACCACTGGCGCATTTCATGAACTGCGCCGAGCGCGTGAGCAGGCCAAGCGTGAGGCTCATCAGCGCCGGGTTCGGCAGATTACCGGCGGCAATGTGGACGAGTAGTTCCGGCCCGCGCCAGAAGGGTGGCGTGAGGCGTGAGGCGTGAGGCGTGACCAGCAAGCCGGGCGTTGCCTCACCGCCGCTGCTTTTCACGCAGCACGCAGCACTCGTCACGGATCGCGCCCCGCCAAATTCCTGGTCGAGCAGCGCGGAAAAATTTTCCGGCGTGAAACGGCGGAAGAAATCATCCAGACCGCGCGCCAAAGTGGCGGGCGAAAAGCCCATGCTCGCCGCGTCGGCCAGCGCGAGCCGACGAAATTTATTTTCCGGCTGCAACCATTCCGCCGCGACGTCGCACAGAATTTTAACGAGGCTCTCCGTGGAGCGCGGGCGCAGAAATTTTTCCCGGTTGCGTTTCAGCACGTCGCACGCCTCAGCCACCATCTTGGGCGACAGCTCGGCCTCCGGCGGCAGGTCAGCGAAATAAAAATTGGGCAGGCTCATTTGGGTTTTGGATTGGCGATTTACGAAGTCATCAGCGAGCAGCCGCGCGGCTCGGCGAATTGCGCGCGGCCAAGCAGTTCAAAATGTTCATCCCGACGGATGCCCAAGTCTTCGGTCTGAATCGCGGCGACGGTAAAGACATTTGCCAAATCGAAGATACGGATGAGTCCGGTTTCACCATCGGCGACTTCCTGCCCGGTTTCTGGCGAGATGATTTGCGCGGACGCCCACGGCGGCAATTCAAAACATCTGGTGATTCCCGGCTTTCCTGTCTCCGCGCGCACCGCTGAATCGTAGGCTTGCGAGCTCAATTCACTCATGCCGTATTCGCAGCGGATGGTTTTGATTCCCAGAAATTTTCTGATGAGCGCGTGCAACTCCGCTTTAGGCAACACGCGAGAACGGTTTTTGTAGCCGCCGGTTTCCATCACGCGCGAACCTTTTGGAAGCTGAAACAACAAATTGTTTTCCGCCAGATGATCCAGCAGATGCACGAAAGAAAAAGCCGTGCCGAGCAACGTCAGCGGCGTTCCGGAATCGCAGGTGGACTGCAAGCGCCCGATGGTGGCGGTGAAATCCAGCGCCCAAGAACCGTCGGCAGAAATGATTCCGGTGAACGCGGTCTCCGGCAAAAGAAGTTTTTGCCGCACGGTTTCAAACATATGGACGAGCGAAGAATGGGGCGCGGCTTGCGCGGTCGGTGTCAGAAATAAAAACTGCCCGCTGTCGCCAAAGTGAATTTGAAACCACGTCCACAGCGAGGCTTCATAAACCGCCAGCGATTCAGCGTAGTGAAAATGGCGGCTGGGCGTTTGCTCCGTCGTGCCGCTGGAATAAAAAACGGTGGTGCGTTCGGCGGGCGCGAGCGACGTGAGTTCCAGTTCCTTGAACGCGCTGGTCGGCACGGCGGGAATTTGTTTCCAATGTCTGACGTTCTCCGGCGTGAGCTGGCGCGCGGCGCAAATTTTTTGATAGGTGGAATTGGATTTGAACTGGAGGGCGAATAATTCCAGCGCCAGAGCATCAAACTGCGAGTGCAAGGGCTGGTCGCCGCAGAAAAATTTGTGCTGGTGAATCAACTCGCGCAGGCGCGCGGCGAAGCTGAAAAGTTGTGGGTTCATGCGGTGTTTGTTCGTGGCTGGTTGTCCGCGACAGCCGGGCGAATACTAGCGCAAACCGGCAAGTCGGCAAGCGCGGAAGCGGCTGATGCCGCTTTGGGAGGCGCGGTTTGCCAAACTGACGTGCCGCCAGATTTAGCTCTCATTCACCGCTGGATTCAGATATGTTCGGCGCAGTCGTTAAGACTTTTTTGCATGACACCTAAATTATTTTCCGAACTGGGACTTTCACCTGAACTGCTCAAGGCCATTGATAAACTTGGCTTTGAACAAGCCTCGCCGATTCAGGCGGCGTCGATTCCCGTGCTGCTGGCGGGCAAAGACATCGTCGGCCAGTCGCAGACCGGCTCCGGCAAAACCGCCGCGTTCGGCGTGCCAGCGGTGCAAATCGTGGACGTGACCAAACGCGCCGTTCAAGTTTTGATTCTCTGCCCGACGCGCGAATTGGCGATGCAAGTCTCGGAAGAAATCCACAAGCTTGCATTTTTCAAGCGCGGCATCATCGCGTTGCCGATCTACGGCGGACAATCTTATGACCGCCAGCTTTTCGGGCTGAAGCAAGGCGCGCAAATCGTCATCGGCACGCCTGGTCGCGTGATGGATCATATGCGGCGCGGCACGTTACGGCTCGAAAATCTCAAGATGGTCATTCTCGACGAAGCCGACGTGATGTTGAACATGGGTTTCCGCGACGACATTGAAACCATTCTCAAAGACGCGCCGAAAACTCGGCAGACGGTTTTCTTTTCCGCCACGATGCCGCGCCCCATCCGCGACCTCATCGAGAAATACGCGAACGCGCCGGAGAACATCAAAATCGAACAGAAGGCGATGACGGTTCCGACCGTGGATCAGGTTTATTTTGAAGTGGACCGCCGTTACAAAATTGAATTGCTCACGCGGCTCATTGACATCTACGACCTCAAGCTGGGAATTATTTTCTGCAACACCAAGCGCATGGTGGATGACCTCGTGGATCACCTCGAAGGCCTCGGCTATCAGGCCGACCGTTTGCACGGCGACATGACGCAGGCGCAACGTGACCGCGTGATGAACAAGTTCCGCAAGTCCGGTCTGGAATTCCTCGTCGCCACCGACGTCGCCGCGCGCGGCATTGACGTGGACGACGTGCAGGTGGTTTTCAATTTCGACCTGCCTTACGACGTGGAAGATTACGTCCACCGCATTGGGCGCACCGGGCGCGCGGGCAAGAGCGGTCGCGCGATTTCGCTCGTGCCGTTTCGCGAGCTGTTTCAGATCCGCAACATTGAACGTTTCACCAACGTCCGCATCCAGCGCGGAAAAGTCCCGACCGAGAACGAAGTCGCCGAGGCCAAGGAAGGCGTCTTCCTCGACAAGCTGCGCGCGCTGCTGACCAGCGGTGAATTTCAAAAGCAGGATCATCTGATCGACAAACTGCTGGAAGAAAGTTTTTCCACCAACGACATTGCTTCCGCACTCATTCATCTGCTGCAACATGGCGAGGCCGCAAAGTCCGCGCCGAAAGTGGAAAGCTACGACCGGCCCGAACGCGACGAGCGTCCCCCTGCCCGTTCTGACGACCGCCGCGAGCGTTACGAAGATCGCGCCCCGCGTGGCGCAAATTTCCGCGACCGCGCGCCACAACGCGATGACCGTCGTCCGAGTTTTGACCAGCGCCGCGACGAACGCCCGCGTCCCGGAGCGCCCGCCTTCGCCCCGGCTCGTTCACGCGATGCCGTTCCTCCCGCAAAACAAAAAGTTTCGCCGTGGAAAGCCGCGCCCGCCGCTGCCCCGGCTCCCGTGGCAAAAGTAGTTACGCCGCCCGCCGAAACCAAACCCGCAGCGATTGAACCCAAAGCCGAGCCGGTGAAAACTTATTCCGACGCGGAAATTTTGGCCTCGGTTAAAGCGCCGGAACCAAAGCCTGCCTCCAAATTATTCATCAAAGCCAAGCCCGAAGCGGAGGCCGCGCCTAAACCAAAACCCAGCCGCGCCACGCCAGAAGGCCAGACGCGTTTGTGGATCAGCCTCGGTGCTGAACAAGGTGTCGCGCCGATTGATTTCGTGAACTCCGTCGCGGGCGAAACCGGATTGCCCGGCAAAGTTGTCGGCACGGTGGACGTGCGCGAGCGTCACTCCTTCGTGGACGTCGCCGCTGAACACGCGAACGGCATCGTGGCCAAATTGAACCGCGCAGAAATCAAAGGCCAGAAGGTCAAAGTGAAACTGGCGTGATGAGCGACGAAGCCACATCTGCCGCACCTGCTCCCGCTCACCCCGTTGAGCGGTTGTTTCCGTTCGTGCTGAAAACCCAGGCGCTGCTGATTGGCCGCGATACGTTGCGCGCGAACAAGGGCAAGCTGCATTTCGTGCTCATCACAACGGACATTGCGGAAGCCAGCCGCGAAGAAGTGTTGAAAGATTTTACGCACTACCCCGTCGTGCAATTTTTCACCGGCGCCGATTTGGAACGCTGCTTCAAGGTCAGGGGCGCGAAAGCCGTCGGCTTCACCAAGTCCGGCCTCGCGCAGTCCATCTACGCCGAGTTAAAAACTCACCGCATCAACCAGCCGATGAATCCCAATGGAAAGTCGTCCGTTCCGCCCGCCGAAAATAAAGCGGTGTGATTTTTTGGCGGTGGGTCAAGTCGCGTGCCGATTTGACCTGACCGCGCAGCGGTCACCTTGCGGAGTGCCAACTTTTGGGTTCGCGAATGATTCCGTCGCCTGCCGCTGCGCTTCCGCCTTCATCCGATTACGGCGGGGCAAGCGGCGACGGGGTTTGTCGCAGCGCGACAAACCCCACCATCGAACTCTGACTGGCTACGACTTCACCAACTTGGCCACATATGCGCCGTCCACGCCGTCGGTGAAGGGCAGCAACTGGCGTTCGGTTTCCAGTTTGAAATTTGTGTGCGCCGTGAGAAATGCTTTCACGACTTCCAAATTCTCCTCCGGCTCCAGACTGCAAGTGCTGTAAACCAGCACGCCGCCGGGCTTGAGTTTCGCGGCGGCTTGCTTAAGCAAACCCAACTGCGCGGTGCGGAGACGTTCGATCTCCACCGACTGAATCCGCCAGCGCAAGTCCACCCGGCGACGCATCACGCCGGTGTTGGAACACGGGGCGTCAATCAAGATGCGGTCAAAGGTCGCAGGCTGAAGCTCAAATGCCGAAGGCAGAATAGTTTCAACATTAGTTACGCCCAGCCGCGAGCAGTTGTCTTTGACCAACCGCAAACGGACCTGGTCAACATCCTGCGCCATAATTTTGCCTTCGTTATTCATCTGCTGGGCGATGAAGGTGGCTTTGCCGCCGGGCGCGGCGCACAGATCCAAAATCGTTTCACCGGGTTGCGCGCCAAGCAAAACGGGCGCCAGCAGCGTGCTGGGGTCTTGAACGTAAAACCAGCCATCGCGGAAACTGCCGAGCGAATTCAGCGGCGGGTGCAACTTAAATTCAAAGGCCATGTGCTCACCCGTCCAGTCGCGCGCGGCGGAATCGTATTCCACGCCTTCGTCACGCCAGCGCTCGAACAACTTGACCGCGTCGGCCTTGAGCGTATTCACGCGCGCAAAAGTTTTCGGCGGCGTGTTGTTCCACGCCAGCAGAGCCAAGGTTTTTTCGTCACCGAAATTTTTCCGCCATTTTTCCACAAGCCATTCGGGATGCGACCAGCCGAGGGCGGGCTGGGAGTTTTTCATGTCGGCGAGAATTTTTTTTACCTCGTCAAACTCGCGCAGATAGGCGCGGAGGGCGTCCGGCGTCGCAGACGGGCGCGGCGCGTCCTGTGTTCCGTCCCAACGCGGAATTACTGCTGATGCCGTCGCGCATGCGGCTTGGTCCTGATGGTCATCCGCTGATTCCTGGCGGCTCCGCGACGTGGAAGGGTCTTTTCACGGCGGCAGTCCCGAAGAAGGCGCCGAAGGGTAGCGCGCCCAACGTCAACGACGCAGACGACGTCATTGCCGCGTTGTACGGAAAGATGCGTCAGTTTTAAGAGAAC
>JBEEMY010000063.1:0-8310 GCA_041192415.1 Verrucomicrobiota bacterium
GCGTTGCTTGCCGTCGCCCCGCGCGCGGGAGCGGTTCCGCTGGCGGGCGCGTTCGTCGAGCCGTTGCAGCAATTCATCACGGTGGACACGCGGGTGGATGCCTCCGTGGGCACGCCGACGGCGGGCATCACCTATGTGCTGGGACGCGATGATTCCAACAATGCGCTGCTGCGCAAATACGATGCGAGCGGCGCGGAACTCACCTTCGGCAGTGGCGGGAACTTGGTGGTGACGCTCGCTGGCGTTCCGGCGACGGCGATGGTGGTGGTTTCGGGCACGACGAATCTTTACCTCGTTGGCGGCAGCAAAATTGTGCAGGTCAGTGCCGAGAGCGGCGCGGTGATTACGTCGTTGGATGCGAGCACTTCGACCTTGAGTTTGCAGAGCGTTTATTATTTCAACGACGTCGTTTATGTCGGCGGCAATTTCACCAGTGCGGGCAATGCAACCATCTTCGGCAAGACGGCGATTCCGCGCGGCACGTCGTCGGGCATCATCATCAAGCTGGGCGCGGATCTTTCGGCCACCGCGCAGGGTTTGATTACGTTTGGCAATAGCGGCGCAGGTTCGTTGAATACCTTGAACGGCCTCGTGGTGGATGACAGCGGGGACATTTATGTTGGCGGACATCTCGGCACGGGAACGTTCACGTCGGATGTTTTCACTTCGGGAAATTTCAACACCCTCCTGCGTCACCGTAGCAACATCAGCAGCTTGCCGGCGGCGTTGGAAGTGGTGAATGGCAGCTACTCGGATACCGCCAGCAGCACGCTCGCCAATATGTGCGGCATCGCGAACAACTCTTCGCCCTACATCTGGCGCGAGACGGGCATCATCAATGTGCCGATCGCCGGGCAGGTGACGTTCACTGCCTCGACGGATGACGGGACGTGGCTGTATGTGGACGGCCAGCAAGTCATCTATGACAACTCGAATCATCCGACGCAGGATCATGCGGGAACGATTTCACTTTTCTCCGGCCTGCACTCGATTGACTGGCTTTATTTCAACGGCGGCGGTCCGGGCAACGGCAATTTGAATGTTTCCGGCGGCGGCTTGAGCGGCTGCGTGACGGCGGCGGATTTTTCCGCGCACCAGAACAAGGGCTATGTGCTGAAATTTTCCGGCGACCTGACGTTTCTCCAGAGCGCGTATTTTTCCACCACGAATTCCGGCACGGGCGGCGACATCAACGAGCTGACTTACGCGCAGGGCTGGATTTACGCCGCCGGTTTTTGGAAAGGCACGGCCAACAATTTATTAATCAGCCCGCCGGATGTTTCCAACGCTGGCTCGGCGGATGTGGAATTTCTCAAGCTCGACACGGGTCTGCAATTGCGCGGTCGTGCCACGGTCAAAGGCGCTGCGGACAATCTCGGTTTCAGCATCACGGCGGATGAATCTGGCAACGCCTACATAACCGGAACCTACGGCCAGCAGTCCGCGAGTTTCTTTGGCTACGAGGACGCCACGAACCATCCATTCACGTCGCTCTCCGCCTCCAAGACCAGCATCTTCATCGCGCAACTGGATTCGGATTTTAATTTTCTTTGGGTCAACCAGCCGAGCGGCACGCCGCCGAATTTTTCTTTCGTCACCAAGCCGCGCGTGCGCTGGAACACTTCGCTGCAACGCGTTTTCTGGACGGGCTATTTCAACACCGGCTCGCTCCAGATGGGCAATCCCAACTTGGTGCAGACGTTGAATGGCCCCGAAGGTTTTCTCGCGGTGCTCGACCCGGATGGAAAATTTACCGAGCGCGTGAATCTCACCGTGGCCTCGGATTACGGCGTGAGCGGTTCGCAAATTAAACCGTTCGGCGGTCCGGCGTTGAACAGTAATTCCGTGGCGAACGCCGGCAACACCAAGCCGGTCATCAAGGGCGCGCAGATCACCGTGTCTGTGCCGGATTATCTCTACCGCAACCTGACCAATGGCGACATCACCATCGAGACGCAGAATGATTCCACGAAAATTGATACGCTCGCCGAGACGCGCATCGGTTCCACCGGTTACGCGGTGGATGAGAACGTCGCCAACGGCACGGCCAGCAGCTACACGTTCAAGCTGACCAAGGACACCATCGTCAAATTCAACTGGGTCGTGGAACACGCGCTCCGCATTAAGGCCAATTTCGCGCAGACGGAAGGCGGCGATAGCTCCGCCGCGTTCGGCCACATCATCGGCCTGAAATCCGAGGCGGCCGGTTCGCCGTTGCCCACGGTGCAAAAGCATTGGGTGCGGGAAAATGAACCGGTCATCGCCACCATTGATTCGTATGTGGACGACCAGGATTATTTGGCGCGTGGCCTGCCGATTCGTTACATCGTGACGGGCTTTGATGCCTTTGGCCCGCCGAACACGCTGACCGCGCCCGGCACCACCAGCACGAACATTTTTCTCGGCAACGACACGCGCCGACAAGTGCCGCAATTTTTGATGACCGGCCCCGCGAGCATCACCTACAACTGGAAATTAAAAATCGGCGTGCAGGTCAACACCACCGGTTTCAAGTCCGCTGGCTATCCGCTGGTTCACGTCGTGAGTGATCCGGGGCAAGTGATTCCGCCGACGCAATTGGACGGCGCAGGCATCGGCACTTATTTCTTCGATGAAAATACGGCGGTGCAGATCACCACGCTCAAGAACAAGGACACCACGCAACTCAAGGGCTGGTTCAACGGCGACGGTGCGATTTTCGCCAGCAGCGGCGGCATGAGCAACCTGCCTACGGAATTCAGCATCACCAACGCTGGCGTGGTGTCGCCTTATATTGGCCAGACCGTCACGCAGCTCAAACGGCCCGCGCGCGTGATGTGGGATTACGGCGACCGCATTTTTGAAGAGACCGTTTACCTCGGCAACTCCGTCACGTTCGCCACGGTGGATGATCCGGCGGTTTATTCCAAGCTGCGCCGCGATCTCGCGCCGGAACGCCTCGAACTTATTTCCACGCCGACTGGCAGCACCGGGGTGGACATGGCGCAATGGGATCCCGCCGGTAAAAAGTATTATCCGCTCCGCCCCGGCACGGTTTATTCCTACTGGTATACCAGCGGCGACCCGTCCGAGCGCGTCATCATCAAGTTGAATTTCAAATACCCGACCGTCGCGCACTACCGTCACATCGCCAACACGCCGGCGGTAGCCGTTGATCCTTCGACGAACGATCTCGTGAAATTCATCGCGCTAAAATACACCGAGACCACGGCGGGCGGGACGGTGGACGCGGATAAGAAATTTACTGCCACCGGCCCCGGTAAATCCGTTTTGCTGTTCACCGAGTCCAGCAGCAGCGGACGCGGCGGCACGATTGAAACGCTACGCGTGCGCGTGGTGGAAACGAAAATCTGGAGCGACCAGTTGCCCGCGACGCAGACGGCGATCATCGGTAAAAAAATTACCAGCAGCTACGACACGGCCGGGCGCGGCACGGGTTTTGTGTTCTTCAACAACGCGCGCTACGATGCCGCGACTTACAGCCGCGAGGCCATCAGTGGACAAATTATTCCGGTGAACTTGAATCCCACCGCCGGGCCGGACGAGCAACTCGTCGTCGTGTGGTATGAAAAGCGCGACACGATTCTCTGGCCGTATCAGTCCGTCCGTTACCAGCCCGCGTGGCCGGTGGACGCGTCGCAAGGTTTGAACCGCATCGTCATCGCCAGCCGTTTCGGCAGCGAGAGCGTGGCCGAGGACGGCACGGATCAAATCGTGACACCCGCGCAAATCATCGGCACGAATTCCTTCGCGGTGCAAACCACGTTGAATCCCGCGCGCTTCCAGCAGGTGAAAATTTACAACCAGCCGGACAAAACTGTGCCCGGTTACAATCCGAATGAAGAACACGCTTTGCTCGCGCCGTCGCTGCGTTCGGCGGCAATCTCGCCGCGCCCGATGGCGGCGTATGCGTTGCGCGATGGCGATTTGAACGTGACGAACAAGACCAGCGCCTACACGTCTGACCCGTATGTGCTCGTGCAATTCTTCGACGCGGCGGACAAGGAATTCAAGATGACGGTCTATAAAATTCAGCGCGAGGACAGCAATTTCAACCTCGGTGATTTGAGTTACGACTACGCTTTTGAGCAGGAGATGACGGCGGGCGAGCCGGTGATTCCGTTCTATCCGTTGCCGCAAGTCATCGGCGCGACGCCGTGCGCGTCGAGCTACGGTCGTGACGGCCAGCCGAACCAGCAGCGCTGCTATTGGAAAGACCACAAAGGCACGGCGTGGGCGGTGTCGGGCAACAGCTTTTTCTACGCCTCGTATTTTTATCCGTTGCTGCCGGATTTCTGGTGGCCGGCGGCGGACAATAAACAGCCGGGCGATTGCATCGCGTTCCTGCCGGACGTGAAAGGTTTCTCCGGCGCGTATTTTGACGGCGTGGATTACACGCGCAACGATCAGGTTCCGCCCGCGCAGGAAATTTATTATTCAACCGTCTGGCCGCAGAATGTTCCCGTCCTGAAAGTCGGCGAGACGCTGACGTTCCCCGGCGGCGAATACCGCCTCGATCATCCGACCACCACCGTCACCACGGACAGCGGCGACATCGTGACGAAGGCCACGGAAGGTTTGCCCGGCGTGGTTGGTTACGCGGCGGGACAAATTGTGTATGACACGATGAATCCGGTGATGAGCAGCTCGCTGGCGTTCGATCATTACACGGCGAACATTTTTCCCGCGCTCGAAGAACGCACCGTGAGTTTCCCCGTCAGCGCGTTGCCTGATGCGCTGAACCCGGCGAACAAACGCACGACGGTGAAGAACGGCGTTTATGTTTTCAACGAACTGCCGTCGTCGTTGCAGAAACGAATTTTCTATGACCCGATTCGCGGCAAGCTCGGCATCAAAGGATTTCTGAATGACAAAGACATCAGCGACTCCACGCTCACGGCGTCGCCGCCAGCGGTTTATGTTTTGGAGCCGAGCGTCCTGACGTTTGCCGAAAAACAAGTGCTTGATGGCACGGCGCAGACGAGTCCGTTCGCTGATCTCGCGGGCACGCCGTTCGCCGAGGCGATGGATGCGCTGTTTGATTTGACGCGCAATCCGAACAAGCTGGATCAATTTGGCGATGGTGTGGACACGGCCTATCGCGTCGGCTTGGAACAAAAAGTGAAAGTAGATCCGGCTACTGGCTTGCCGCTCACGGTCAACGTTGGCGGCATCATCAGCGTGCAGCGCGATCCGAAGAAAGCCTCGCCCATGCAGGCGCTCGGGCCGGGCCTAGCGCTGGCAGCGAATCCGAATTTTCTCGACCCGAACAATCCGGTGCAAATCAGCTACGTCACGCTGGCGGAAAATAACAGCGACGCGCTCGGCAGCGCGCCGGTGACATTGCACATCATCAAGGTGGACAAGACGCAGCGTTATCGCGGCTCCATCAAGACGATTTTGTCCGCAAATGTTTTCGACGAGAACATCGTGCTGCGCCACACCGGCGACTTCGGCGGCAACGCAGATGACCTCGTGTTTGAATGGTGGTATCGCGCCGAAGACGGCTCGGAAGCCAAGGTGCCGGATCGTCAGCCTTCGCCGACGCCGTGGAAATTATTCGCCGACCCGACGGGCAATCAGGGCCAGGGATTTTATCAGCTCACGTTGAAAGGCAACCCGAGCGCGCCAGAAGTTTTGCTGGGCGACACGTTGTTCTTCGTGCGTTACCGCCACAAAAACGAAGTGACGGACGGCGTGAATTGGGAAGTGCCGCAGCCAAACAGCGAGCGTCGCTGCGTGCTGGGAAATTGTGCGCCGGGCATTCCGTATGACTGGGCGGGCGCGGGCAATTCCAGCGTGCTAGACGTGGACGGCAACGGCGAACCGGATTATTTGCCGCAGCTTGCGGAAGGCTGGATCAAGCGCGTGCTTTCGGCGGTGAATCCTTACGAGGCGCGCATCAGTGATTTCAGCGCGGACAATCCGGCGACGTATTCGAGCATGATCCGTCAGCTCGGCGCGGCTTACACCGGGCCGGTGGCGTTGAACCCGGATAAGAACGTCATTGAGAACGTCGGCCTCATCGCGCTCTACGAGACGGTTTTCAAGCGCGGCAAAGATTTGAGCATTGATTTGTCCACGCCGATTTCCACGCCGAGCATCGCGAACGCGCTGCAACTGGCGTCCACGCGGCTCGCGGATTTTTATATGCTGCTCGGCAACGAGGCGTATTCCGATTCGCAAAATCCGACGATTGGTTTCGGCAGCGACAGCGTGCAATACGGCAATCTCGCGCCGTCCATCTTCGCGTTTCAAAACCAGTTGTCCACGCTGATGGAACAGGAGCTTTCGTTGCTGCGCGGCCAAGACGCTTACTCCGGTCCCCCGGTGAACAATCGTCTCTACTGGAATTTCACGCACGCCGAGGGCGAGGCCGCTTACGCGATGAAATACAACATGAGCGACGTGAACGCCGACGGTTTCATTGACGTGAAGGATGGAATGATTCTTTATCCGCAAGGCCACGGCGATGCGTGGGGACATTATCTTTCCGCGCTGACGTTTCAATATGACCTGTTGCGGCATCCGTATTTCAACTGGGTCTCGCGTTCGGAATACATCAACTCGCAGGACGTGGTCATTCGCGTGGATTATTTGGACGAACGCAAATTCGCGCAGGCCGCCGCCGCGAAAGCGCAGGCCGGTTCCGAAATCGTGAGTCTGACTTACCGCGACAAATACGTCGCCGATCCGAACGGCCAGTGGCAGGGCTATTCCGATACGGATCAAAATCGTTCTTGGGGCGTGGAAGAATGGGCGCGTCGCGCCGGTCAGGGAACTTACTTCGATTGGGTTTCCGCCAACGCGCTGCTGCCCGCCGTGCATCCGAATACGAATTACACCGGCGTGCAAAAAGTGGACCGCACCACGGTGCAGGACATCGCGGTGGTCGCGGCGAACTTGACGGCGATTCAGACCACGATGGAACAAGTCAACGCGGGCAATAATCCGCTGGGACTCGCGAACGGTTCGCTCTCGTTCGACCTCGACCCGACGCAGGGACAAAATTTGTTTGATCAAGTTTATGCCCGCGCCACGGTAGCGTTGAACAATGCGAAGGCGACGTTCGACAACGCGAACCAGTTCAACAATCTCATCCGGCAGGTGGCGAATTCGGAAGAGGAATTCCGCAAGACCGTCATCCAGCAGGATTTGGCTTATCGCAACCAGTTGATTGAAATCTACGGCTCGCCCTACGAAGGCACGATTGGTTCGGGCAAGGCATTCCCCGCCGGTTATCAGGGGCCGGACACGATGCTCTATATGTATGTCGCCGTGAACAACGTCAACGACAGCACCGTGCCGCAACCGCCAAAGGCTTACTACGACAATTACATCGCAGAAATCACCGGCCCGAACGCGCATTTCGTCAACGGCGTCGGTTCGGTGGGCGGCGTGCCGAACACTTGGAAACAGCGTTACGGACTGACATTCCTTGACCGCGCGCAAATTACGAACTCAATTAATTTTACCGACTTCACGGATACGAATTCCAATCCACTCGTCAACACGCTCGACAATATGAACCTGCCGGTGATGGCTGCCGGTTACACTTACGTTGCGCCTGCCGATTGGGGAATTCGTTCGTCGCCGGGTGAATTGCAATCGCTCGTCAGCCAGTTGGTGCAAGGCCAAGCCGACCTTAACGCCGCGATGGATGATTGGGATGGCGCGCAAAGCACCTTCATCATGGCGTTGCAGGCGATCAACGCGAAGTTCGACAACAACAAGTATCAGCGCGACCAGATGAAGACGCAGATCGCCGTGGACACCGCGCTCGACACCGCCAAGCTCGCCTTCACGCTCGGCTCCAAGATTGCCCAGAACGCCGCCGATGATGCCGCCGAAGCCGCCGAGGCCGGTGGCGAAATGGTGCCGAAAGCCTTGCCGACCGGCGGCCTCGCGATTTCGCCGGGTGACGCGCTCGCGCCGGTTCGCCGTTGATCACCAAGACGACCCACGCCATCGCGCCGACGACGATCGGCAGCTTCGGCGGTACGGTAAATTACGCTCATTCTGTTCCTTTATTCTGTGTTTCAATAGCGCTGGAATACAAAAAAGAAATTGTGCTCGGTGTGGTGTACAGCCGGTTGATGAATGAAAAATTCTGGGCCGAAAAAGGCAGGGGAGTGAAAAAAGTGCACTCCATCTTCAAGGCCTTGCTTCCTAAACCAAAATCGAGCATCCCACTTCGTCTCATAGTGTGCAAATTCCTTTGCCAGCACTCTACTTTGGCTTTTCCCAGCAGGGCCGATTTTTTGGAGCAGTTTGAGGTATTCACTATCCCATAAAGTAAGTCCATCGCTT
>JBEEMY010000064.1:0-8310 GCA_041192415.1 Verrucomicrobiota bacterium
TCCCGCCGCCAAAACCATTTCACTGGCTGGGCGGGCATTTGAAATATCTTGGCGCATTTCCCCTGAAGACCGTGCGTGGGATGATTTCCTGCTGACCTTGCCGGATGCGCCCCACGAACAAACTTCGCGCTGGGGTTGCGTGCGCGCCACGATCGGCTGGGAGGTGGTGCGCATCGTGATGACCGAACACGGCGTCATCATCGCGGGTGCGCAAATCCAGTTGCAGGCGCTCGGCGGGTTTGGCTCGTGGGCTTACCTCACCGGCGGGCCGTGCCTTGCGGGCGATGACGCAACGGCGGAAAAAATTTTACTCGCGGAGATAAAAGATTTTCTCCGCCACCAGCGAGTTATTTATCTGCTCGCGCAACTGCCCTACGACGCACACCCGCTGGCGGAACGCTTGCAGGCGAATGGTTTTGTCCGGCCACCGCGCGCCATCGCCCCGTTTTATATGTCGGCCACGCTCGTGCTGGATCTGGCCAAGCCGGAGGAGACGTTGCTCGCGGAAATGCGCGCCACCACCCGCCACCAAATCCGGCAGGGATTGAAACGTGGACTGACGGTGGTGGAAAGTGGCGCGGCGGACTTGGATTTGTTTTGGGAGCTGATGCGGAAACTTTGCGAGCGCCGCCACACCACGCCGAATCCGGGCAGCCCGGAATTTTTCCACCAACTGTGGAAACAATTTGCACCGCGCGGCTGGATTAAATTATTTCTCGTCCAGCATGAAGGCAAAACCATTGCTGGCGGGCTGGCACTGGTGTTTGGCGATTGGTTCCGCGTTTGGAAAGTCGGCTGGTCAGGCGAACACGCGGAACTCCGCCCCAACCAACTCTTGTGGTGGGAAATGATTCGGGCGGCGCGCAACCAAGGCTATCGGCATTTTGATTTTGTGAACCTTGACGTGGCGCAACCCGGTCAGCCGTCCGCGCAAAAAATTGCGCTCGATGGCTCGACGGAATTCAAACTTGGTTTCGGTGGCAGTATCAAGCCGTTGCCGGGGGCTTACTGCTGCTTCATCCATCCGCTCGCGCGCATGGCCAAGCGAACCGGCATCGTGCGTTTGCTCGACACCGAGGCGTGCGTCACTCTGGTGCGGAAGGTGCGGCGGCAACGGTGATTTTGCCGGCGAGCAGCGCGTGCTGCTTGGGTAGAAAATATTTTATACCCGCGCGAATCGCGGCGGGCATCACCAACCGCGCGGGTTTGGAAACCAGCTTGCAGCCGCGCATCAGGTAGTAATTATCCAGCGAATTTCCGCCCTGATAATTGCGCACAAAAATGCCTGCAATGCCCGCTTCCCGCGCGGCGAGCATCCGCAACTCGTGGAACATGAGCTCGCCTAAATTTTTCTTCAGCGAATTCGTTTCGCAAAACAGCGTGGCATAAACCAGCGTGCGCCCCACCCAGTAGGAACGCGAAACCCCCACGAGTCCATCCGGGCCGTAGCCGCCGAGCAAGATGACTTTTGGCTCACTGAAAACGTTTTCCGCCCACTGCTGAAACGCGGCTTCGTTCTTCCGGTCGGCGCGATGCGTGTAGCCGGTGCGCTCGTAAAATGAGCGATACGCGTTGAAGCCCGACCGCTGAAATTCCCGCAGGTCGCGCAACGGTTTCACCTGAAACATCTGCCCCGCCGCACGAATGAGTTGCTTGCGGCGACGACCGAGGCTCTCCACGGAATAGTCTGGCGCGTTATCCAGCATGATGAAGTTCAATGCGGAATCAGTCCGGCCCGCGCCGTTCAAAGCGTATTGAAAACCGTTCGGCCAGCCAAAGGACTTCGCGGCTTCCGGTTCGGAAAATTCCTGCACCGGCAAAACCGGGCGATAAAAAAACGGCCGCACCTGCCGCCAGAAAATACCGTTGCGCTCGACCACCTTCGCGCCGAGTCCGCGCTCCACCGCCGCGTATTCGGCGGACGACATTTTTTGCAGCGGGCGCTCCATGACTATTTGCTGCCCGGTTTCACGGCGGGAATTTTTGCCAAGTCCGGCGGCAGTTTGTCGGCCTCGAACGTCTCGACTTGCAATGAAATCAGGCTGACGAACGGCATTCCAAAATTCACCGCACCGTTTGAGCGATCCACGACCATCGCCACGCCGACGACTTTGCCAGCGTGCGCGCGAACGATGTCCAGCGTCTCCTGCACGCGCCCGCCCTTGGTCACGACATCCTCGACGATGAGAATTTTTTCACCGGGCGCAATTTTGAAGCCACGTCGCAAAACTAATTTGCCTTCTTCCTTCTCCACAAAAACAAATCGCAAGCCCAACTGCCGCGCGACTTCCTGACCGATGATGAGGCCGCCCATCGCCGGGGCGACCACGGTGACTGCACCGAGCGGTTTTAATTTTGCCGCGAGCGCCGCGCCGAGTTTTTCCACGGCGGGCATTTGCTGGAGGGCGAGGGCGCACTGGAAAAATTGGCGGCTGTGCAAACCGCTCCGTAAAACGAAATGGCCTTCGAGCAACGCGCCCGAGTCGCGGAAAATTTGCAACGCTTCATCTGTTGTCATGGGCGGAATTATAGGCGGAAGAATTATTTTTTCACCGCTAATCTGCGCGCGTCCCGACTTATTTGCCAACCGGCTGAAACTTTTATTGAATCCAGACGTTGCATCCACTGTCTGCTATGATAGCGGATAGAAATTTTTATGAAAAGACACGCAATGATTTTATCGGTGGCGGGCGCGGCGGTTCTGTTGGGCGGCTGCGTTTCGCCGGATGGCACGCCGGATCACACCGGCACGGGAGCGCTGATTGGCGCGGGTTCGGGGGCGTTGATGGGGGCGATGGCCGGTGGGCCACGTCACGACGGTGAAGGCGCACTCATCGGCGCGGCGGTCGGCGCGATTGCGGGCGGATTGTTCGGCCATCTGTTCGACCAAGATCAGCAACGCCGCTTGCAGGCGGAAGCCCCGCAGACTTACGAGCGCGTGGATCAAAGCCGACCCTTGAGTCTCGCCGATGTGAAATCACTCGCCAAGGCCGGCATCAACGAGGAAGTCATCATCAGCCAGATTAAAAATTCGCGGACGGTGTTTCACTTGAGCGCGGCGGACATCATTGACCTGCGCGATGCAGGCGTGACGGACAAGGTCGTGAATTACATGATCAACACACCCGCCACCGTCGGCGTGACTTCGGAAACAACACGCGGCACGGCAACCTACATCCGGCAGGCGCCGCCACGCGCGCCGGTGGAAACGGTCATCCTCGCGCCGGGGCCGGAATACCTCTGGCTGGGCGGCGAGTGGGTATGGAACGATAGTTGGTTTTGGGTGGGCGGGCATTGGGCGTATCCGCCGCACCCGCGCGCGGTGTGGATCGGCGGGCGCAGCTGGAGCGACCATCACGGCTGGCACAATTCGCGCGGTCACTGGCGTTGAGCGGCGCGGATAATTTCCGCTTGCGAATTTTTTACAGAAGCAGATGCTCGCGCCATGAAATTCACTCCCGCTTTTCACCTTGGACTTCTCTTCGCCCTTTCCGCCTTGACCGTCACCGCCCGCGAGTCTGCGCTGCGCTATAAATTTTCCGCCGGTGAGACGAATATTTATGCCGTGGAAATTTCCGTGCGCAGCGAGTCCGGTTCGGAAGTCTCCACTGGCAATGTCGTTCTGGTGACCAAACAGGTGACGACCAACTCCGCGAAAATCTCCGTCCGAGGCGGTTTGAAAACGGAGTTTAAGCGCACGCCGCAGCGCGGGCCGGGTATGGGGTTTTACGGCGGCTATTATCCGGGACAAAACGCGAACGTGTTTCCGCCCGATTGCGAAATCGAACTCGACGAGCGCGGCAATGAGTTGCGCGATGCCGGTGATTATGTGCTGGCCGTGCCGCTGGGCAAACTCGTGCAATCCCTCTTTGAACCGCTGCCGACAAAATCCGGCGACGCCGAAACGCACGACACTGTGACGGTGCTGGACGACCCGCTCTGGCTCGGCCCGGCGGAAAATTTCATGAACGTGCGCATGAACGGCCAGCCGATCTCCATGAATTATTATTACATGGGCAACGGGCAACGCTCGGTGCTGGCCACGCTGGCGTTGGCGCGGCAAGCCACTTTGCGCGTGAAAAATCCGTCGGCGGAGACGGTTGAACTCCACAAGCAGGTGAAGCTGGAGAGCCGCCTCCAAACCGGCAACGAACCGCGTATGACGGCGACCAGTGAAGGCGATTTGACCTTCGATCGCAGCCTCGGCTTGTTCACGAAAATTGAATCGCAGGCCGATGTCGCATCGCAGACCGAAACCTCGTCACGTCATGCGAAGGTCAGCTTCAAGGCCCGGCTGCTCACCGGCGCGGAACTTGCCGCCGCCCTTGCGCCGCCACCACCGCCGACCGCGCCGCGCAAGCTGACGGGCGCAGACCTGGAAAAATTCACGGCTGATTTGAAGTCATCCGACATCGAAACGCGCCGGGCGGCGATGCGCCAGTTGAACGGCGCGGAAATCGAAACGCCGGCCGCCGAGTTGATTGACCTCATCGCGGGTCTGGCGCTCGACTCGGATTCATTTGTGAAGATGACGGCGGCGAATTTCACCGGCAACCATGCCACAACCGCACAGGTTCCGGTTTTGCTGAAGCTGTTGAAAGATTCCGACTGGTCGGCGAAGCAGAACGCCACCAAGGCGCTGGGCCGGCTCAAGGACGAGCGCGCCATCCAGCCGCTCGTGGACCTCGTGGCGCGCGGCAGCAACATGGGCGCACAGGATGTCACTTCTGCACTCAACAATTTTGGCGCAGCGGCGGAAAAATCCGTGCTCACCCTGCTCAACGAACGCAACGCCGAGACGCAGCGCCAAGCCTGCGGCATTCTCCAGCAGATCGGCACCGGCGAAAGCCTTGATGCGCTGCAAAAACTCGTGGGCGACAGCGAACAACAGACCAGCCAGGCCGCCGTGGATGCCATCCGCGCCATCAAACAGCGGCAATAACGCAAACCCGCTTTACAGTTTTGCCGCGCGGGTCTAAAGTCGCCGCATGGCTGGCGAATACGACTCCACGGAATTCATTGATACCGATTTTACGGCGCACAAATCACCCTTTGCTGCCGCCGCTCCGACGCGCGACGACGTTGACCGCAAAGTCGGCGAAGCCCAGCAAAAGCTCGCCGAACTCAAACGCGCCCAGGAAGAATTGGAACGCGAACGCGCCGGGCTTGAAGAAGTCCGTCGCCGCCAGACCGAGTTCCAGACCGGTCGCCAGGAAATCATCCAGAACCTCACGCGCGGCCTCGGCCTGCTGGAGGAATCCGAGTTTAACGCGCGCCGCGATGCCGAGCAGATGGTGAAGACCCTCGGCGATTTCCGAAACGCGCTCGCCAAGGTGCAGGCCATCCAAGACGCGTCGTGGACGAAAGAAAATTTCCAGATCGAACTTACCCGCGCGCTGACCACCATCGAGAATGCCCGCATGGAATGGAATTCCGCCCGCCTGAAAATTTCCGCGCTCGCCGGTGAAACCAAAACGGCATCCGCTGCCGCCGCCGAAAAAAATTCTCCCGCCGCTGCCGCCGCGCCGTCGCTGGCGGAATTGAGTTTTGGCCAGCTTTGCAAGATCGGGCTGGCGCTGACTTGGCCGCTGCTCATCGTCGCGCTCGGTGCGCTGGGAATTTTCATCGCCATTCTGCTCAAGAAGTGAGGCTGCATGGGTTTCCTCGATAAAAAGCCCGACCCGATTTCCGACAAGGCGCGTTCGCTGGAAGCGGAGATCCAAAAGCTGGAGGCCGAGATCAAGAAGCTCGACACGCAATTGTCGCGCACGCCTGCCGGTCCGAAATTTCGCTCCACCGCCACGGCCTCCGGCGGAACCATTCCACGCGCGGCGGAACCCGTCGTTCCCCCGCCCGCGCCTGCCGAGCCGGTCTTTGAAGAAGTCAAAGTGAAGCCCATGCTGACGCGCGATGATTCCGCCTCGCCCGATTATTACAACGAACTCGGCGTGCGCAAATACGACCTGCCCGCGTTGTGGCGACGGCTGATAAATCATTTTCGCGGTCCGACCACCAGCAATCCGCGCCTGGTGAACTACCTCGCTGCTGGCGGCGTGCAAGGCTTGCGTCCGCTGCGTTACGAAAAGCGCGTGGCCCGCAACCGCGTGGTGGTGCTCGCGGCGATTTTTTTTGCGCTCATGCTCGGCACGTTGCTGATGTGGCTGAAACATCGTTGATATGAAAACTGAACTGATTGAACTGCCCGCCGCGACGAGCGATGGAGTTTTTCTCGCGCACTACTCGGAACGCGGGCTGGCCGGACTCGCTTTTCCGTCCAAGAAAAAAAGCCGCGTGCTTTCGTCCAACCCACAGGTGACAACGCAGATCCTCCGCTGGCACCGCACCACCACGGAGGCGCTCAAAGCCATTCTCGCCGGACGCGCGCCCAAGGAATTTCCGCCGCTGGATCTGACGGGGACGACCTTCCAGAAAAGCGTTTGGAATGCGCTGCGGAAAATCTCTCTCGGCAAGACAAAGAGCTACGGCGAAATTGCCGTGGGGATTGGCCGACCCAAAGCCGTCCGCGCCGTGGGCGGGGCGTGCGGGGCGAATCCGATTCCCGTTTTGGTTCCCTGCCACCGCGTGCTGGCCGCGAATAAAAAACTCGGCGGCTTTTCCGGCGGACTGGATTGGAAAGTCAGTTTGCTCAAGCGCGAAGGGATTGAATTGGCTTAAACTTGCCGCCTTTGTCGGCAGATGCTCAAGACTCATTTCAACCCAATGAATATGCTCGACAAGAATTTACAACCAAAACAGTCTCCAACCATGAAACTTGATAGGCTGCAAAACGCGCCGTCGAATCACTGTTAGGCGGCATCACACGTTTAGCCATGAGCCATCCCTACACCAAGTTTGAGCAGACGCCGCTCTGGAAGGCGATTGACTCTGCGATTGCAGAGTTGGAGCGGAATCGGGACGTGGAGTTGACCACCGCCCGGACGCACGTCATCGGCTATTTGTGCGAGCAGCTTGCCGCTCAGGGGACGGTTACTGAGAGTTCGCTTTTGAGAGATTGAGTTTGTATGAGTTCACCAATGCCGCCTAACCATGCGCTGCAGCGAACCCGGCCATCGCGTTCAGGTTGCAATCGGTGCGTCTCGTGGGCCGGGTCGCTGAGCTTGGGTCGTTAGGCCGCACCACACACCATGCAAGATTCCGAGCACAAAGATATTTCTGACCCGAGCTACAGCGCCGCTGATTTTCGCGTCCAGCTTTTTGGCGGTCGGTTGCGCTGGTTTGCCACTGTTCTTGCAGTCGCGAGTATTGGTTTGTTCGTCTATCTCCTCACCCAAGGAGAGAAGGCAGAGCTGGATTTTCCATTTCACATCGCAGGTCGAGCGGCGTTTTGGACAGTCGGGATTTCTTTTGTTGTTTGGACTGCGATTGCTATCACGAACTGGAGAGCTTGGCTCAGGAGGAAGAACGATGCGGCCTAACCACTAGTTAGGCTGCAAGTTTGTAGGCAAATTTTCCTTCCGTCTTAACTCAATTCTCCCGCTGGCTGAATTCGCGGATCATCGCCTTCCACCACGGCGCGAGCTTTTCTTCGGGGCGCAACCACGCCTGTTGATGCAGCCACACCATCACGCGTTGATCGGCCAGCACGGCCATGCGCTCAGACGCTTTTAATTTCTCCGGCCCGGCGGCGAGCAGTTTTTCACCAAGTTCGCGCACCGCATCGCTGCCCGCGCCGATGCGGGTGAAATGCTCGGCATAGACGGGGTTCAATTGCTTCTCGCGCAGCAGCGTCACGTGGATGGCGTTCACATACGGGTCGAGCACCGCCGCCGCCAGCCCGCCGTGCGCGCGGCAGCGGTTGGCCTCAGTCTCTTCGCCGGTGAGTTCGTGGATGGCCATGCGCGAACGCAGCGAGACGAGTTCCATCGGCGGCTTGGTTTCTTCCGGCGTCAAAAACAGTCCCAAGCTCTTGGCGTGCGCACCGAGGTTGCGGCGGCTGGTCAGCACGCTCAACGGCACGGAAAAAACCATGCCCGCCAGCACCGGCGTGAACCACCAGAACAATCCCGGTTCCAGCCACCAAGTGAACCAGCCCCACAGCAGACCGATAAGCGTGTGGCCCCAGTGCCGCTGAATCGCGTAGAGCCAGTCGGTGCCGTCAGCGGAACGCTTCTGCGTGGTCCACGCGACGCTGATACCGGCGAGGTTCGTCAGCACAAAACGCGTGTGCCAGAGCATGAGCAGCGGCGCGTGCAGCGTGGAAAAAATCGTTTCGCAGATGACGCCAGCGGTGGCCTTGAATAGCCCGCCGAATTCTTTCCGACGCGGCCAGTCGCGCGCCAGATCCACGAG
>JBEEMY010000065.1:0-8210 GCA_041192415.1 Verrucomicrobiota bacterium
GAGCGTGAGGAGGCAGAGGAGGAGGAGAAATTTATTTTTCATAGGCGAATTTAGTTACCGCAACAATGCACCTTCCAGATTTTTTTTCAAGTAGTTTGTGGTTTGGCAAGCGCGGTGGTGTCCGTTACTGTGCGGCGTGCGCTTGAAAACGCCCTTGCCACCACGCTGCTGCCGCGCCGCCGGATTTTTTTGTCTGCTGCTGGCGGCATTCTGCTGGCTGAATTCAACGGCGCGCGCGTTGGCGGAGGAGTCCGCGCTGACGGGGACCAACGACTGGGTGTTTGAGGCTACGAACCATATTGGTGTTTGGATTTGGGAGACCAACCGGTCGGACAAGCAGACGGTGCGGTTCTGGAAGGCGTTTGAAATTCCGGCGGGCGCAAAAATTTCCCGCGCTATGCTGCGCATCTCGGTGGACAACGGCTACACGCTGTTTCTGGACGGCCGCGAAATTGGGCGCGGCGCCTACTGGCGGTCGGTGACGGAATACGATGTTAGCCAGTTGATGTATCCTGGCCCGCACCGGATCGCCGTCGAAGGTTTTAATGACGGGCAAGAGGCGGGGATGATTTTTGGGCTGCACATCGAGCTTCGGGATCAGCCGATGATAGATGTCGTCTCGGATGCTTCCTGGTGGGTCGTGCCGGAATCTAAACGTAAATGGACGAATACAAAAAATGCTTTGCCGGGCTGGCATTCGGCTATTGTCGCCGGGCCGATGCGCCAGCACCCGTGGGAAATCTGGCCGGTGAGCCTGGCCGTCGGCCCGGCACTGCTCCCCATCGAGGTGCATTTCTGGCAGACGGTCTGGTTTCAAATTTCCGTGCTGACGTTGCTGCTGCTGGTCGTCGTGGTTTGCCTGTGGCTGTTGACGCAGCTCTCGGCGCAAACGCAGGCGCAGAAATTTTTACAGGTCGAGCGCGCCCGCATCGCGCGCGACATCCATGACGATCTCGGTGCGCAGGTGACGCAACTGTTGCTGCTGGGCGAAGTGGCGCAGCGTGAGCAGCCGGAAAATTCACCCGCGCGCGGGCAGTTTTCAAATTTGTGCGAGCACGCGCGCCAGTTGGCGACGGCGCTGGATGAAGTGGTCTGGGCGGTCAATTCACGTCGCGACACCGTGCGCGATTTCACGAGCTACGTCTGCAAATACGCGCAAATTTTTTTGAGCGCCACAAACATCCGCTGTCGGCTGGATGTGGAGGCGGAGATTCCTTCGACGCCGTTTGACCTGCCCGTGCGGCGGAATTTATTTCTCGCGGTGAAGGAGGCGTTGAACAACGCGGCGAAACATTCGGCGGCGGATGAATTGTTCCTGCGGATTTACCGCACCGAAAAAATACTTTCCGTGGCGGTGGAGGACAACGGACGGGGTTTTGATCCGTCGCAGACCGGCGGTGAGCGCAACGGTATGTCGAACATGGTGCAGCGCATGGCGGAAATCGGCGGGACGTGCGCGTTATCCAGCCAGCCGGGCGGCGGTTGTTTGATTGTTTTCACTGTGCCGCTGCCGTCGGAAAAACGCCGGTGGTTTCGCCGTCAGCCCGATGAAGACGGCACGAATAAAATTGAAAACCCACGCGCTGAAACTTAATCCTTCCGCATGAAAACCGCCGTTGTGAAAAAAGTCGTGCTCGTCGAGGACAAACCCGGCGTGCGTGACAGTTGGGTGAAGCTCATCAATTCGCTCCCCGGATTTTCTTGCGTGCAAGCCTGCGTGTCTGGTGAAGACGCGTTGCGCGTGATTCCCTCGCTCAAGCCGGACGTGGTGCTGATGGATATTTTTCTCCCGCGCATGAGCGGCATTGAATGCACGGCGCGGCTGAAGTTGCAGATGCCCGGCATCCAAATCCTCATGCTCACCGCCGTGGAGGATGACGAGCTGGTTTTCATGGCGCTGGAAGCGGGCGCAGATGGCTATCTACTCAAGCGCACGAAGCCGGAGGATTTGAAAGCGGCGATGCTGGACGTGATTGGCGGCGGCGCACCCATGACCAGCGAGGTGGCGCGGCGCGTGGTGGAATCGTTTCGCCGGGCGAGCAAGCAGCAGAAGCCGGACGTGCGGTTGACGGCGCGCGAAGAGGAAGTTTTAATTTTGCTTTCCAAAGGTTACGCCAACAAGGAAATCGCCGACCAACTCCGCATCGGCACCGAAACGGTCGGGACGCACCTCAAGCACATCTACGAGAAAATGCACGTTCGCTCGCGCACCGAGGCCGTGGCGCGTTACATGACGGCGAAGAGTTGAAAAGTGAGGCGTGAGGCGTGAATTTGCGGCCTGCTTTTTTCACGCATCACGTTTCACTCGTCACAGCTCGCATCCCCCAGCATCCCGCGTTTAGGGGATAGAGGCAGCGGGGGCGGTGTGTTAAATTTTTATCACGCCTGATTAACCCCAATCCAAAACCGCCGTCTCCTCCCATGAAAACTATTCGACTTCTCCTTTGCATCTTTCTCGCCGCGCTCGCTCCACGTTTGGCGCTGGCTGACATCGTCGGTAACTACACGTCGGATGCCAACACCCTGTTCCTCGTTCACTTTGACGAGGCGGCGGGCGGCACGGTGGCAACCAACAAGGGTTCCAAGGCGGGAAATTTCTACACGGTGGTCAACAGCACGACCGGCAACGGCACGGCCACACCGCCGACGGTGACGGTCATGCTCGGCGCTCCGAGTTATGTCAACGGCGCGACGAATTTTAACAACTGCCTTACCAATCCTGCCGCCGGCGACTTCGCGGGCTTTGACTTTGACAAGAGCGGCGCGTTTCAAGGCGACGTCAGTTCGGCCACACAAAGCCCAGATCGTCTGGCAATGACGAATTTGAACATGGGCAACGGCGCGAATTCGCCGTTCACACTTGAGGCGATCATCCGCCCGACGTTGAACAGCGGCAACCAAGAAATTATCTGCACGGACAACAGTCTTGGCAATTCCACGCGGGGCTTCCAGTTGCGCATGACGGCCTCGCAGTTGCAGTTCCAGTTCGTCGGCGGCACGGCCCCCACGGCGGCTTCCGCCACGATTCCCACCACCGGCAACGATGCGTTCGTGGCGGGCAACTGGTATCATGTGGCGGCGGCTTACGACGGCGCAAACGTCACCTTGTATTGGACGCTGTTGAATCCGACGAACGGTGCGGCGCATATCCTCGGCTCGCCGGTGGCGATGAGTTTTGATACGGCGCGCGGCGCGGTGGTAGGCCCGCTGGTCATCGGCAACGACGACCGCAACAGCTCGGGCGAACAGTTCGTCGGTTGCATTGACGAGGTGCGCATCAGCAGCGTGGCGCGTGGCTCCGGCCAGATGCAGTTTTATTCGCCGCTCGTGAGCATCACGGCGAACCCGGTCAGCCAGAACGTGGATTACAACCAGCCGGTGACCTTCAGCGTCGGTGCGTCCAGCCAGTTTCCGCTTGGCTACCAATGGCGCTATAACTCAACCCCGATTCCCGGCGCGACCACGAACACTTATTCCATCACCAACGTGGCTGCCAACAATGCTGGCGCTTACGACTGCGTGGTGACCAATACCATCGGCTTCTCGGCGACCAGTTCCGCTGGCACGCTCGTGGTCGGCGCGGCGAATTTTCTCGCCGACCGTTACAGCTTCACCACGGACACGACGGACAGCATCGGCGGCAAGACCGGCACGAATTTCGGCGCGGCCACCGTCACGGGCGGCGCACTGGTGTTGGATGGCACGAGCGGAACGTATATGCAACTGCCGCCCGCCTTGTTCAATTCCGCCAATGCCACCGCGTTGACCGTCGAATTTTGGGCAACGTATGGGGTGAACGGAAACTTCGTCCGCGTTTTTGACTTTGGATATACGAACGTGGTCGGCGGCATTGTCGGCATCAACTATGTGGGTTATTCCCCGCGCAATGGATCCGGCGGCAACCAGCTCCACATCAGCCCCAGCGACGGCACGTTTCAGCAGACGGCCGCTGCCGCCGGAATTTTGGACGGCCTCACCCGCCATGTGGTATGCGTCATTGACCCGCCGAACAAGACCATAGCTATCTACACCAACGGCGTGTTCGAAACCGCCAACACGAACATGACCGTCAACATCGGGAACATCAACGACCAGTTCTCTTACATCGGGCGGTCACTGTTCGCGGCGGATCCGTATCTGAACGCGAGCATTGATGAGCTGCGTATTTTCAAAGGCGCGTTGTCGGCCATCAGCATTAAGCAGAGCGACGACCAAGGACCGAACACGCTGCTCGCCGATGGCCCGGCGAAATACACCTCGCTGCCCGCGAACACTTCCGTGCCCGCCGGTCAAACCGCCACGTTCACGGCGGCGGCGGTCGGCTATCTGCCACTCTCCTATCAATGGTTCAAAAACGGCACGCTCGTTTCCGGCGCGACGAACGCCAGCTATTCTTTCGCCACCGTCATCGGTGACAACGGCGCAACGTTTCTCGTGCACGCCACGAACACCATTGGCGTCACGACTTACGTCACGAACAGCGCGGCGGCCACGTTGACAGTTTTCATCCCGTCGACACTCGCGTGGGTGGATGCAGCCAATGGCGGTGCCGACAACACTTGGGACACCACGTCGCTCAACTGGACCAACAATGTCAGCGCCGTGGTTGCGTTTACACAAACCAACGGAGTTCTCTTCGACAGCCGCGGCAGCGGTTCATCCTTGGTGAATCTGGTGCAGGCCATCACTCCCTACAAACTTACGGTGGATGCGGCGACGGACTACATTCTTTATTCGCCGGGCGGCAATGGTTCGCTCGTCGGCCAAGGTTCGCTCACCAAGCTGAACTCCGGCCAGTTGACGATCAACGTGACCAACAACCTGACCGGAGCCACGACGATTTCCGGCGGCACATTGGTGATCGGCAATGGCGACACCTTCGGCAACCTCAGTAGCGGCCCGGTGACGAACAATGCCACGCTGTCGTTCAACCGCTCCGATGCGCTCGCGGTTCCTAATATTATCCACGGCTCCGGCACGGTGAGCGTGGACAGCTCCGGTTCCGTGGTGGTATCGGGAGCGAGCGACTACACCGGTAACACGGTGATCAACGTGGGCGTTTTGAATTTGCAAAGCAGCACCGGCCTCGGTGCCACGAGCAGTGGCACCACCGTCGTCAACGGCGGACAACTTTACATCACCGCGAACGTGGATGTGGGAGCCGAAGCCTTGACCCTCAATGGCGTGGGCGACAGCAACGGCGCGTTGCGCAAGGGCGGTGCGGGTCTCACGACTTACAACGGCGCGGTCACGTTGGCATCGGATTCCACCATCGGCTTGGACGGTGGCGCCACGCTCGTTTTGAGCAACGTGGTTTCCGGCACGGCGGCGTTGACTGCGGTTGGCGGCGGCGCGCTGACATTGAGCACGAACAATTCTTTCAGCGGCGGATTCATCTTGAATGGCTCGGTCGTGAATGTCGGCGCGGCAGGCGCGCTCGGCTCCGGCCCGGCCACGGTCAGCGGCACCGGACGTTTTGTGATTGGCACTGGGCTTACCTTGGCCAAGGCCATTACTGCCACCACGGTTTCGCCGGGTGCCCTCACCGGTTTGATCATGGTCACGGACAACACGAACGGCACGGTCACGACCGTGAGTGGTCCGTTGACGTTCAATGCGACGGCGGCGAACGGCGGGCATTTCTACGGCCCGCTGTCCTCCGGTCGTTTGGACGTGACCGGCCCGGTGACGAACAGCTCGACCGGTGTGATTAGTTCGCGCGACGGTTTTGTGCGTTTCTCCGGCGGCGGTGATTACACGCTGTTTGTCGTTAACCAAGGAACGGCTTCTCTCGGCGCGAACAACGGCGTTTGTCCGAACGCATCGATCTCCATCGGCGCGTCCGGTGGCGCGACGTTCGACTTGAACGGATTCAACCAAGCCTTGACCGGGCTGAATGACGGCGCGGCAAATGCGAAGCTCGTCACCAACAGCGCGGCGACGTTGAGCACGCTGACCATGAATCTGGCGGCAGCGAGCACCTACAGCGGCGTCATCGCGGGCAAGCTGGCGTTGGTCGCCAACGGCACGGGCAGCCTGCTGTTGAGCGGCACGAATAATTACACCGGCAACACCACCGTCAACGGCGGCACGCTCGAACTCGCAGTTGCTTCTATCGCCACGAACACCACCGTCACCGTCGCCGCAGGCGCGACGTTGCAGTTGGATTTTATCGAAACGAACCGGATTGCCAGCCTCGTGCTGAACGGGGTTGCCCAGACAGCAGGTGTCTATAACACGACGACCAGCCCGACATTTATCACCGGCTCCGGCAGCCTGCTCGTCGCGCCGTCAGTCAGCACGACCTCGACAAACATTGTGGCGAAGGTCAACGGCGGTAATTTGGAATTAACCTGGCCGGCTGATCACACCGGCTGGCGTTTGCAAGTGCAGACCAACGCGCTTGCGTCCGGCTTGAATACCAACTGGTCAGACGTGCCCGGTGCGGCTTCCGTGAACTCCGTGACAAACATCATCAACGCCGCCAACGGCTCGGTGTTCTACCGCATGGTTTATCCGTGAACCTTTGAATCAATAATCTGGCCGGGGTGAAAGTGGGCGACTGCTTTCACCCCGCGCTTTTTCAAAAATTAAAATGAAACCATTACAGCTAAAAAAAAGTCCGGCATTCACACTTATTGAATTGCTGGTGGTCATCGCCATCATCGCCATTCTCGCCGCGATGCTGTTGCCCGCGTTGGCGAGCGCGAAGGAACGCGCCAAGCGCATCGCCTGCGTGAATAATCTGCGGCAGGTCGGCATCGCCTGCCAGATTGCGGCGGGCGACAACAATGATTTGCTTCCCGTGGCTGGAGCCACCGGCGGTTTTGGCACCACGCCGAATCATCCAATTCTTTTGGAGAACACCAACATCGCGGTTTGGGCTTCCGCCGGACTGGTGGTGAACACTAATGGCAGCGCTAACACTTGGTCCTGCCCGAATCGTCCAGGTCTCGCCAATTTGAACACCGCCAACAACCAGTGGACGCTTGGCTACGCTTACTTCGGCGGCATCCCGACTTGGGCGAACAACGTCACCACCGTTCCTTCGCGCAGCCCCATCAAGCTCGCGACGGCCAAGCCGACGTGGATGATTGCGGCGGATTTCGTCTGCAAGTTTGACGGCAAGTGGGGCGATAACGCCAACCAGCCCGTGCCCAGCGGCTTTTCCAATTTGCCCGCGCACAAAGATAAAAGTGGTTTGCCCGTCGGCGGCAACGAAGTTTTTTGCGACGGCTCCGCGCAATGGATCAGCGCCAAGAAAATGTTTTTCATCCACAGTTGGAACCCGGCCACGCGTGAAATTTATTTCTGGCAGGAAGACCTCGGCACCTTGAACCCGGCGAACCTCAACACTGTGAAATAATCTGCGACGTTGTTGGTCAATGGAGTAATTTATCGCGTGACTTTCCCGCCCTCAATCCGCCGCCACCGGCTCACGGCAATTTTTTTGCTGGGCGTTTTGCTCGCCGCATTTTTTCCAGCGCACGCCGCCATCACGCCTTACACCGCCGATGTTGCCACGCTCCATCTCTGGCATCTGGATGAAGCCGCCGCTCCGTGCGTGGACTCCGTGGCGGGCGGAACCAATCTGGCCTATCTCCTCGGCGCTCCCGTTCTCGGCGGCGCGGGTGCTTCAGGAAATTTTTCCAACGCCATCAGTTTCGGCACGCTCGCGACACCGGCGGCCATCGCGCTGCTTTCCGGCTCCGGCAACGTCGGCACGGTCAGCCCGTTCACCTTCGCCGGGGCGGATGGCGCGTTCACGTTCGAGGCGCTGCTGCAAATCGGTTTTAACTGCACGAATTTTGTCCGCGCGCAGCCGTGCCAGATTTTGAACTGCGACGCGAACGGAACCGGGACGCGCGTATTCCAGTTTCGCCTGTTGCCCGTCGGCTTCGTTGGCGGCGGTGGCGACACGAATGTTGTCCGCCTCGAATTCATCAACGGAACCGCGACGGCGGCGGTCGTGCCGATTCCAACGAACGGCGGCAAAGCGAGGTCCATGCGCTGGGGCTGAAGCTCGATTGAGGCGCTTGGCTTCAGTTGGGGCCTGTTAGATTATTTAGTCCTTGACTAGGATCGTATACTGACCTATATTCACCCCACCTTGCTCATCGAGTAGGTTCACCCGACCACACGGCGACCAGCGTGTTTTGAGTGCTGCCGGTTCGAAATTGACTATCGCCGCCCATCGTGCGCGAGCTGGC
>JBEEMY010000066.1:0-8148 GCA_041192415.1 Verrucomicrobiota bacterium
TACAACAGCGAATGGCGGGCGGCAGTCAGGTCATCGCCGAAATCGCCGCGCCCGTCGCCGCGCGGCGCGCGGCGTTCGAGAATCTCGTGGACGTGGAGCATTTCGACCTGACGCAGTGTGACGGTGATTTTTATCGCTGCGCCCTGACGCCGCCGGATGGAAAAGATTTGCGCCCGGTCATCTCAGCCCTGACGCGCGCGAACGGTTGGAATTTGCGCGAACTCACGCGCAGCCGCCATTCACTCGAAGACATTTACGTTCAAGTGACAAAGCCGAAAACGGAGGTGGTGGAATGAACATCTTCATGGCGTTGCTCCGCCGCGAACTCGGCACATTTTTTTATTCCCTCACCGGCTACGTCATCATCGCGTCGGTGGCGTTGCTGATGGGCATGGGTTTCGTGGTGATGCTGAACAACCTTGGCAATGCCCCGTCGCCGATGCCAGTGACGGAAAGTTTTTACAACACGTTTTATTTCTGGCTCATCGTGCTACTGTCGGCACCGGTCATCACGATGCGGCTGTTCGCGCTGGAGAAAGCCACGGGAACTTTTGAAACGCTGATGACCACGCCCGTCGGCGACGCGCAGGTGGTGGCGGCGAAATTTTCGGCGGCAATTATTTTTTACCTCGTCACCTGGCTGCCGCTGCTGGCGTGTCTGATCATCGTGCGGCATTTCACGCAGCAAACCGCCGCGTTGGACACGCACACGCTGGGCGCGACGTATCTGGGAATCTTTCTCGTGGGCAGCCTGTTCATATCGCTCGGCTGTTTTGCCTCGTCGCTGACGCGCAGCCAGATGGCGGCGGCGATGATCGCCTTTGTGCTGGGCATGGGGCTGTTCTCGCTCGGCTTCCTCGCGATGGCATTGCCGGCGGATTCCGACTGGCAGACTCAAGCGCTGGCATATTTCAACTTGTTCGACCAGATGCACGACTTCGCGCGCGGCGTGGTGGACACGCGCGCGGTGATTTTTTATGTGAGCACGACGTTCGTGTTCCTGTTCCTGACCTTGCGCGTGGTGGAAAGCCGCCGCTGGAAATAAATGAGCGAAGAAAAAAAATCCCGCCCCAGTTTTTCGCCGTCGCGCCGCTGGAAAATCGGCTTCGATGTCGTGCTGCGCACCGCGCTCGTGCTGGCGGTGGCGGTGATGGTTAATTTTCTCGGCGCGAAATGTTACCACCGGTTCTATGTGAGCCAGCAGACGCGCGTGGAGCTTTCTTCGCGCACGCTGACGGTGCTGCATTCGCTGACGAATCACATTGAGGTGACGCTTTACTACGACACCCGCGACGCGAACAATTTTTACCCGGACATTTTGGATCTGCTCAACGCCTACCGCGACGCGAACAAAAACATTTCCCTCCGCACCGTGGACTACACCCGCGACCCGACCGAGGCGATGAAGGTGAAAGAAAAATTCAATCTGCCCGGCTCCATCGCCAGCCCGAACGCACCGCCCGCCAAGGATTTAATCATCTTTGCATGCGGCGACCGTCACGACTTCGTGCCCGGCGCGGCGATCATCGGAACCCAGCTGGAGCAGAAAAAAATGGACGACCCGGACTTTGAGCCAGGCGAAAAAGGCCTGCAGCTTCGGAGAAAGCCCGTCACCTTTAACGGCGAAGTATTGTTCACTTCCAAGCTGCTGGCGCTGGCGCACGGCCAGCCGTTGCGCGCCTATTATTTGAAAGGCCACGGCGAATCTTCACTGGAGGACACCGACGATGGCGGCTATCAAAAATTTGCGCTCGCGCTCGCGCAAAACGACATCCTCGTGAACAATCTGGAACTGCTCGGCGGCGCCGACGTGCCGACCGACTGCAGCCTGCTGGTCATCGCCCCGCCCGCCAAAACGTATTCGCTCGCGGAGCTTGAAAAAATTGAGCGCTACCTCGCGCAAGGCGGAAAACTGCTCGCGCTGTTCAATTACACTTCGCGACACCAGCCCACCGGCCTCGAATCCATCCTGAAAAATTGGGGTGTTAATGTCCTGCCCGATTATGTGAAAGACACATTGGATTCCAAGAACGACCAGTTCGTATTCGTGCGCAACTTCAACCCAAAAACATTCGTTAACCCGCTCAGCCAGCTCGCGCTGGAAATGGTTTTGCCACGGCCAATCGTAAAAATTGAACCGGCCAGCACCACCGCCAACGCCCCGCAGGTGGATGCCCTCGTCGGTTCCAGCGAAGCCTCCACGCTCGCCGGCGATCGCACCGCTCCGCCGCGCAGCTATCCGTTGATCACAGCCATTGAACAGAAACCTGTGGCGGGCGCAGTCAGCCCGCGTGGCAGCACCCGCATCATTGTCGCGGGCGACTCGCTGTTCCTCGACAACCAGTTGATTGAAGCCGCCGCCAATCGCGACTTCCTCAACTACGCCGCCAACTGGCTGTGCGACCGCGAACAACTTCTATCCGGCATCGCCCCGCGTCCGGTCACCCAGTTTCGTCTTACCCTTTCGCAATCGCAGCATCGGCAACTTCGCTGGCTGCTGCTTGGCGCGCTGCCGGGTGGCGTGCTTCTCTTCGGTTGGCTCGTCTGGCTCGTGCGCCGCAAATGAAAACCAACACCACGCCCATTTGGTTCGTGCTGGCCGCCGCGCTCGCAGCGGGCATCTGGTTTTTTGAAAAGCATTGGTCGCCCGCCGCGCCAGTCAGCAGCGGCTTGCTCGCTGGCTTGCGCGCGTCCGACGTGACGGCCATTGAAATCATTCCCGCCGGCGAACGTAAAATCAGCCTCATCCGCACCAACAAAAACTGGCGCTTGCTGGAACCCGTCGCCTATCCCGCGCAGAACGCCGCCGTGGAATCACTCGTGGCCGCTTTGGAAAAACTTTCCCCCGCGCTCCGCCTCTCCGCCGCCGAAATGCAGTCGCACAAAAATGCGGATGCGGAATTTGGTTTTGAAAATCCGCAGTTCACCCTCGATGTCAGCGCGGGCGGACAAAGCTGGCACTTGCGCGTCGGCAGCAAGACCGCGCCCGGCGATGGCGTTTATGTCCGGCTCATCGGCGGCGCGGGCGCGTTCGTGACCGGCGTGGATTGGCTCCAGTTTTTGCCGCGCGATTCCGCCGCGTGGCGCGACACCGCGCTCGTCAGCGCGAGCGGTGCGGTGGATTGGCTCGTGATTTCCAACGGCGTAAAAGTCATCGAGCTGCGCGCTGATGCCACGAATCACTCGTGGCGCATGATTCGTCCGCTGGCCGCGCGGGCGGATGGCGCGTTCATCAGCACCGCCATCCAGCAGTTGCGTTCCGCCCGCGCCGCGCGTTTTGTCACCGACGATCCGAAAGCCGACCTCGCCACCTACGGCCTCGCGCCCGCCGAACTGGATGTCTGGCTCGGTCAGGGCAGCAATGTGCTTGATGCCGTCCACCTCGGGAAAAATTCCCCGGAAAATCCCGCCCAGATTTTTGCGCGTCGTGAAGGTTGGAACTCCGTTATCACCGCCGCGAAGGAACCGCTCGTGCCGTGGCGCGGCGGTGTGAATGATTTTCGCGACCCGCACCTTTTGAATTTCACCGCGCCCGTCACCGCCATTGATGTCCACGCGGAAAATCCTTACACCCTTCAGCGACTTGGCACCAACGAGTGGACGGTGGCTGGCGAAAAATTTCCCGTGGACGCGGCGAACGTGCAGTTGTTCCAAAACCTGCTCCGCAATTTGTCCGCCTCCGAATTCGTCAAGGATGTGGTGACCGCCACCGACCTCGAAGGTTTTGGTCTGGCGACGAATGCCCGTTCCATCACGCTGCATTTCGCCGACGGCACGACGAATGCGCTCCTCTTCGGCGCGGGCGATACGAACCGCGTGCTGGTGAAACGCAGCGACGAAGATTTTGTCTATGGCCTTTCGCTCGCGGACGCCGACAGCCTGCCGGACAACGCCTGGCTGTTCCGCGAACGCCAGCTCTGGAATTTTTCCCTGACCAACCTCGCGCAGATTACCCTGCATCAGGGCGGTCGCACCCGGCAAGTGATCCGCACCGGCGTGAACCACTGGGCGCTGGCCGCCGGCTCGCAAGGTATCGCGGATCCAGTCGGGCTGGAGGAAACCGCGCGGGCGTTCAGCACGCTGGCCGTGGAACACTGGGCGGGGAAAAATTTCACCGCGCCGGAAAAATTCGGCTTCGACACCAACAGCCTGCAGGTCAATTTGGAACTAAAATCCGGCGAAAAATTCACCGTGGATTTCGGCGCAGAACTGCGCGGGCAAACGGCGCTCGCCGCCGTGACGCTGGACGGCGAGCGCTGGGCGTTCGTGTTTCCGGCCGCGTTCTATCCGCTCGTCAGCACCTATCTCACCGTGCCGCCCGGCGCGCCCTGAAAACCACGGTCAGCAAGTTGTCGCTTGCCGGTGAACGCGGCCAACCGTCATCATCCGCGCATGAATTTCCGCAACGGCAATTGGGCGATGTTGTTCCTGTTTTTCTGTTCCGGTGCCACCGCGCTCGTCTATGAAGTGGTCTGGTCGAAATTTCTTTCGCAGATGTTCGGCAGCACGATTTACGCGCAGACGGTGGTGCTCGCGGTGTTCATGGGCGGGCTGGCGCTGGGTAATAAAATCCTTGGGCGCTGGGCGGACAAGCTGGCGCAACCGTTGCGCATCTACGGCTATTTGGAAATCGCCATCGGCATCTACGCGTTCCTGTTTCTCACGCTGGATCAAGTCGCGGACAAATTATTCATCCTCGTCGGCTCGCGCCTGATGGAGCACACGCTCTGGCTGCTCGCGTGGAAAGCGTTCTTGAGCGCGCTGCTGCTGCTCGGCCCGACGATGCTGATGGGCGGCACGCTGCCGCTGCTTGCGGCGTGGCTGCAAAAATGTTCCGCCGACGCCGGGCGACGTTCGGCACTGTTTTATTCCGTGAACAGCCTTGGCGCGGTGGCGGGCGCGGGTTTCGCCGGGTTCTGGCTCGTTCAAAACCTCGGCTTGGTCGCGACGTTGCAACTGACCGGCCTCGCGAACGTATTCATCGGCGTAACGGCAACGTGGTTGAGCCAGCGACAAAGTTTTCAAACGTCGTCGTCGGCGGAAATGTCGGCGGAAAATTCGCCCGCTCCGGAATCGGCGTTGAACTGGCGGCTGGCGTGCGCGGTCGTGGCCTTGACCGGCGCGGTGGCGATGGCGATGGAAGTCCTCGCGTCGCGCTCGCTCGCGATGATTTTTGGTTCTTCACTGCAATCCTTCGCCGTCGTGCTGATGGCGTTCATCTTGGGCATTGGTTTGGGCAGCGCGTGGATCGCGTCGTCGCGCCGGAAAATTTCGGATGCCAAACTCATCGTGATGCTGCTGTGTTTCGCGGCGGCGTGGGTCACGCTGCTGGTCTTCAATCTCGCGAGTTGGGTGGATTGTTATCGCCTCGCGCGCACCGGCATTGCGCGTTCGACTGTGGGCTATTTTTATCATCAAGGCCTGACCATTCTCATTGCGCTCATCGTGCTGGGTCTGCCCGCAGCTTGCACCGGTGCCGTGTTGCCGCTGATGATTCGCGCGGCGGCGGGCAACGGACGGCAACTCGGCACGCGCGTCGGCGCGTTGCTCACGGCGAACACGCTCGGCGCGGTCGTCGGCACATTGCTCGCAGGTTTTGTCTTGATGCCGCTCGTCGGTTTGCGGAATGCGTTCGGCGCGCTGGCGCTGGTGCTGGCGCTCGCGGCGTTGCTCGTGGCGCGGCGTTCTGGCTGGCGGTTGGGCCGGATGTTCGCGCTGGTCACCGTAGTTTTCACGATTTGCCTGTTTCTTTTTGGCGGCGAAACGTGGCGCATCGTCATCAGCTCGGCGGTTTTTCGCGGCCATGAAAAAGAATTTGATCCCACCGCGATGGCGCGGCGAATGCAACACGTCAAAATTATTTCCTACGAAGATGCCGCCGATGCCACGGTTTCCGTGGAGGATGGCGATGGCTTGGACGGCTTCATCAATCGCGGCCTGCGCGTGAACGGCAAGACCGACGCCACCACGCGCTCGGATTTGAATACCCAGATGCTGCTCGGCCATCTGCCGCTGCTCGCGCGTCCGGATGCGAAGAACGTTTTCGTTTTCGGCCTCGGCTCGGGAATTTCCGCCGGAGCGTTGCGCGCCTATCCGGGCGTGGAAAAAATTGTCATCGCGGAAAATTGCGAGCCAGTCGTTCGCGCCTCGAAATTTTTCAATGCCGAGAACCGCAACATTCTTGCCGACGCGCGCACCAAGCTCTGGCACGAGGACGCGCGCACCGTGCTCAAGTTGAGCGCGCAGAACTACGACGCCATCGTGGCCGAGCCGTCGAACCCGTGGACCGCCGGCATCGGCAGCGTGTTCAGCCGGGAATTTTACCAGCTTGCCGCCAGCCGCCTCAAACCCGGCGGCCTCATGGTGCAATGGTTTCACCTCTACGAAATGCACGATGGCATTGTCGAACTCGTGCTGCGAACCTTCACCTCCGTTTTTCCGAACGTGGAAATTTGGGATGCTGGCGCGGGCGACATCGTCATGCTCGGCTCGCAACAGCCGTGGACAAGCGATCCGGAAATTTTTGCAAAAAGTTTTTCCATCCCCGCCGTGCGCGCTGATTTTGAAAAGCTCGGCGTGAATTCGGCGGCGGCTTTGTTCGCGCGGCAACTGGCGTCGCAGCGCACCGCGTGGGCCATCACCGGCCCCGGCCCGATGCAGAGCGACTTTTTTCCGGTGCTGGAATACGCTGCCCCGCGCGCCGTCTATCTGGCGGAAAATTCCAAGCTGCTGGAAAAATTTGACGAGCGCACCTGCCAGCAATTGCTCGCGCCCGCGCGGAAAACCGAAATCCTGCGCTACTTGTCGGCGGCGGAAGTTGAGTCTGTGTTTTCCAAATTCTCTTCCGCGAACGGCGAAATGATTCTCGCTCTACACAGCCCGACGACATTCCAAACCATGCCAATCATCTTCAACACCAACGCGCCGCGCGCTTCCGTTTTACCACCGCCCGACGGTGAGGCGGCGATTGCCCAACAGTTCATCGTCGCGTTGGATGGCGACGTGAATCAACGCCGACAAGGAATCGCCTCCATCGAAGCTTTGCTCGCCGCGAGGCCGCCCGGGACTAATGCGAACGCCGCCGCATGGGCCGCGCTCGCCGCCACCGCCGCGCTAAATCTCGGCGACAATCGGAAATCCGCGCAACTTGCGGCGCTTGCGCAGCAGTTGAATCCCGATGATGCGCAGGCCGCTTTCATCTTCCGGTTGTTGCTTCGCGAGGCCCCTGGACTCTTCGGCCATCATGTGCTTTAAAACTAGCTAGAGCCCGCGCTCCGCTAGCAAAAGTAAATTCGACGCATCGCGTTTGCCGTGGCAGGATGCGGATGCAAAGAAATGTCCACGCCCACCACAACTGAATTGCGCGTCAACGGCATGACGTGCAACAACTGCGCGCGTCACGTCACCGAAGCGATTCAAGGCGTGGCCGGCGTTCAAAGCGCTTCCGTGAGTTTGCAAACCGCCGCCGCCAGCATCCGGTGGAATTCTGCGGCTGGGAAAAATGTTTCAGCCGTTCTCGCCGCGATTGCAAAAGCCGGCTACGAGGCGAAAGAAATTTCTCCAGATGTTTCCGCCCAGTCCAAACAAAGCCATTGGCAATGGAATCTGATTCTCGGCCTCGCCGTCACCGCTGCGCTGATGGTCGGCGAATGGATTTTCGGGCTGGCGATGACGCCGTGGTTTCAGTGGCTGGCCTTTGCGTTGGCGGGCGTGGTGCAAGTTTTCTGCGGCGCACAGTTTTATCGCGGCGCATGGCGGCAACTGAAAGTTGGTAGCTCCAACATGGACACGCTCGTGGCGCTCGGCTCCACCACGGCGTTTGGATTTAGCTGCTGGGTTTTATTTCGCGGTCACGGCGGTCATGTTTATTTCATGGAAGCGGCGGCGATTATTTCACTGGTCAGCACCGGCCATTGGTTCGAAGCGCGTGTGAGTGACAAGGCGAGCGGGGCGTTGAAATCATTGCTAAATCTCGCGCCGCAAACCGCGCGGAGAATTGTTTTATCGCGTAGCAGCCGACGTGAGGAGGCTCATTCTTTATTGCGGGATGGAATGCAGAGCCTCCTCACGTCGGCTGCCACAACCGAAGAAGAAATTTCCGTCGTTGAATTAAAAATCGGCGACCGCATTGCGCTTCGCCCCGGCGAC